>DAOUQK010000052.1 GCA_030625695.1 Paracoccaceae bacterium
AATAATCCAACACTAATCTGAACAAACAGGAGACCCTTAAATGGACCAGTCAGATCGCTACGCCGACCTTTCCCTGAACGAGGCGGATTTAATCAAAAACCAGGGCCACGTTCTTGTGGCATACATCATGAAACCCAAGGCCGGCTTTGGTGGCTATGTTGAAACAGCCGCGCATTTTGCTGCCGAAAGCTCGACCGGAACAAACGTGTCGGTTTCGACAACGGATGCATTCACCCGCGGCGTTGACGCCATGGTGTATGAGGTGGACGAGGCCGCCAACCTGATGAAGATCGCCTATCCGGTAGAATTGTTCGACCGCAACATCATCGACGGGCGCGCCATGCTGTGTTCGTTCCTGACCCTGTGCATCGGTAACAACCAGGGTATGGGCGACGTTGAGCACGCGAAGATCCATGACTTCTATGTGCCGCCACGTTTCCTGCGCCTGTTTGACGGACCATCGACCACCATTTCCGACCTGTGGCGCGTCTTGGAGCGCCCCGTGGTTGACGGCGGTTTCATCGTCGGCACCATCATCAAGCCCAAGCTGGGCCTGCGCCCACAGCCGTTTGCCAGCGCTTGCTATGACTTCTGGCTCGGCGGTGATTTCATCAAGAACGATGAGCCTCAGGGCAACCAGTTGTTTGCACCGCTGAAAGAGACCATTCCTCTGGTCGCAGACGCAATGAAGCGCGCCCAGGATGAAACCGGTGAGGCCAAGCTGTTCTCGGCCAACATCACGGCGGATGACCACTATGAAATGGTGGCGCGCGGCGAGTTCATTCTGGAAACCTTTGGCGAAAACGCTGATCATGTGGCGTTCCTTGTGGACGGCTATGTCACCGGCCCGGCAGCGATCACCACGGCGCGCCGGACCTTCCCCAAGCAGTACCTGCACTATCACCGTGCCGGTCACGGCGCGGTAACGTCGCCTTCGGCCATGCGTGGCTATACCGCCTTTGTGCTTAGCAAAATGGCGCGTATGCAGGGCGCCTCCGGCATCCACACCGGCACCATGGGCTTTGGCAAAATGGAAGGCGAAGCGGCTGACAAACTGATGGCTTATATGATCACCGACGACAGTGCGGATGGACCATATTACCACCAGGAATGGCAGGGCATGGGCGCGACCACCCCGATCATCTCGGGCGGTATGAACGCGCTACGTATGCCAGGTTTCTTCGAAAACCTTGGCCACTCGAACCTGATCCTGACAGCTGGCGGCGGCGCGTTTGGGCATATTGACGGGGCGGCATCCGGTGCCATATCCCTGCGCCAGGCCGAGCAATGCTGGAAACAGGGCGCTGACCCGATCGAATTCGCCAAGGATCACAAAGAATTCGCCCGCGCATTCGAGAGCTTCCAAAGCGACGCGGATGCGATCTATCCAGGCTGGCGTGAAGCCTTGCGGATCAACTCTGCCGCGTGACAATCCGGTAAGGCGGGGTTAACCCCGCCTTACCAACTTTCGTAGGGTGGGTTTTCAACCCACCTTGCCCAATCCCATCCACGCAAGGACATCAAAATGACCTTCGA
The DNA here is from genome assembly GCA_030625695.1 of Paracoccaceae bacterium. Lineage (GTDB taxonomy): Bacteria > Pseudomonadota > Alphaproteobacteria > Rhodobacterales > Rhodobacteraceae > NVQY01. The sequence goes on from DAOUQK010000052.1 coordinate 1,537, forward strand.
CCGTTCCATCAAGATCGCCCCTTCCATTCTTTCGGCGGATTTTGCCAATCTCGGCGCTGAAATCCGCGCAGTCGAGGATCAGGGCTGTGACTGGATCCACGTCGATCCGATGGATGGTCATTTTGTCCCCAACCTGACCATCGGCCCCAACGTGGTCGCAGCGATCCGTCCGCATGTGAAAACCTTCATGGACGTGCATTTGATGATCGCCCCCGCCGACCCCTATATCGAAGCCTTTGCCAAGGCCGGCTCGGATATGATCACGGTTCACGCCGAGGCAGGGCCACATTTGCACCGGTCACTCCAGTCGATCCGAGGCTTTGGCGCAAAGGCGGGTGTGGCACTCAACATGACCACGCCGATCTCGACCATCGAGCATATCCTCGACAATATCGACATGGTTCTGGTGATGACCATCAACCCCGGCTTTGGCGGTCAGAAATTCACCCATTCGATGATTGAAAAAGTGGCGCAGATGCGCGCCATGATTGGCGAACGTCCCATACATATTCAAGTTGACGGCGGCATCACCCCCGAAACGGCACCATTGGTCGCCAAGGCCGGGGCGGATGTGCTGGTCGCAGGCTCTGCGGTATTTAACGGCGGATCAGTGGACAACCAAGGCGTTTATGGCGACAATATCCGCGCCATCCGGGACGCCGCCAATGGTGTCTACGCGTAGGGTGCGCATTCTGCGCACCGTTTGGTACGGGAAAAGGAAGGTGCGCAAAATGCGCACCCTACAGGGGGATCGACCATGAAACTGACACGTCGCACATTACTTAAAGGCGCTGGCGCTGGCTTGGCCCTATCGGCCACCGGAGCGCATACCGCCTGGGCCGCAAATGAGCTGGAATTCGGGGCCATGAAGCTCCAGACATTCTCGGACGGTCACCTTACCCTTCCAGGCGATTTCATCTTTGCGCCAATGCCTAAAGATGAACTGGTACCGATCCTTACCCGGCACGGGCTGACACTTGGGGATCCTTTGCATTCGGTGCTGAATGTGACCTTGCTTCGGGACGGCGATAATCTGATCCTGTTCGACACCGGCTCTGGCCCATCGTTCCAGCAATCCGCAGGCGAATTGGGCTCGGCTTTGGAGGCCGCAGGCATCGACCCCGGCGACGTGACCCATGTCATCTTTACCCATGCCCATCCCGATCACCTCTGGGGTGTTCTCGATGATTTTGACGACCCATATTTCTACGAGGCGCACCATATGATGGGCCGCGCCGAATGGGATTACTGGTTCAATCCTGAAACCGTCAACAACATCACCGAAGCGCGTACCACCATGGCCGTAGGCGCGCGCCGCCGTATGGAAACCATGGAAGATGCGATAACCCTGTTTGACGATGGCGACGAAGTCCTGCCCGGCATTCTGGCCCGCGCCACCTATGGTCACACCCCCGGCCATATGTCGTTCGAACTGCGTTCGGGCAGCGAAAGCGTGATGGTTCTGGGGGACGCAATCACCACCCCGCATGTGGGATTTGAGCGGCCCGGCTGGGAATCCGGATCCGATCAGGACCCCGCCACCGCTGCCGCCACACGGGTTCGTCTGCTGGATCAACTGACCCACGAACAGATGGCGGTCGTTGGCTATCACCTGCCGGATGGCGGCATCGGACGGGCAGAACGCAACGGCGACAGCTATCGCTATATCCCACAAGGAAACTGACATGCTGATCAAGGCCCTTATCTTTGACGTAGACGGAACATTGTCCGAAACCGAAGACGTGCATCTGCGCGCCTTCAACGATACGTTCAAGGAATTCGGCCTTGACTGGAACTGGTCCCGAGAGCTTTACCGCGAATTGCTGAAAACCACCGGTGGCAAGGAACGTATGGCCGCTTATGCCATTGATTACTTGGGTGAAACCCCTGATACTGCCCTGATCGCAAGCATCCACATTCGCAAAACTGCGCGCTATGGCGACCTAATCGCGGAAGGTGCGGCCCAATTGCGCCCCGGGGTTGTCGCCCTGATCGAAGACGCGGTGAAATCCGGCTGCCGTTTGGCCGTCGCAACCACCACCAACCGACCCAACGTAGACCGGTTGATCGAAGCCACCATGGGACGTGCCGCTGCGGACGTGTTCGAAGTCATCGCCGCGGGCGATGAGGTTGCCAACAAGAAACCGGCACCAGATGTGTTCCAACTGGCGTTGTCCGGGCTGGGGCTGGACCCGTCGGAATGCGTCGCTCTGGAAGACAGCCGCAATGGCCTCATGTCCGCCAAAGGTGCGGGCCTGCCGTGCATCGTCTCGCCCAGCGTCTATACCAATGACGCCGCCTTTGGCGAGGCCGACGCAGTTGTGACTTGCTTTAGCCAGGTCGCGACGCTCAGTGATCTGAGCCACGCAATAACAACAGGAGGCTGACATGGCCGCGATCCCCCCGGTATGTGATTTCGGCTGGAAGGCCCCCGACTTTTCACTGCCTGCAACTGATGGAAAAACCCTTAGTTTAAAAGATATTAGCGGACCTAACGGCACGCTAATCATGTTCATATGTAACCATTGCCCTTATGTCATCGCTGTGCTTGACCGGATCATCCGCGACGCGAAAGACCTTGCCCCGTTGGGTATCGGTGTTGTCGCCATCAGCGCCAATAATGCCACCGCCTACCCGCAGGACGGCTTTGATGCGATGGGCGAAATGGCCCGCGAACAAAGCTTTTCGTTTCCCTACCTTTATGACGAAGACCAATCCGTCGCGCGCGCCTATGACGCCGCCTGCACCCCGGATTTCTTTGGCTTCAACGCGGCGGGCGAGCTGCAATACCGGGGCCGTCTTGATGCCTCGACCCGCGCCGCCGGCCCTGCCGACCTGCGCCGGGACCTGTTCGAAGCCATGTCGCAGATCGCCAAAACCGGCCAGGGGCCAAGCGACCAGATCGCCTCGATGGGCTGCTCAATCAAATGGAAAACCACATGACCGCTATTGTCTTTGACCTCGACGGAACATTGATTGACAGCGCGCCGGACCTGCGGGCAGCTGCAAACAGGATGCTGGAGGGTGAAGGGTTTGAACCTTTGGACCTGCCAACCATAATTTCATTTATTGGCAATGGGTTACCAAATCTGGTGCGTTTGGCAATGGAGGCGCGCGGCCTTGACATGACACGTCATGACGCGTTGACTGAACAGGTCGTCGGCCATTATTCCGCCGGAAATGGCGCATTGACCGCGCTTTATCCCGGCGTAATGGATGTGCTGAACGGCCTAAAAGAACAAGGTCATACCCTGGGCCTTTGCACCAACAAACCGATCGTCGCGACCCATGAAGTGCTTGGTCAATTTTCCCTGACGGAAATGTTCTCTGCGGTCATAGGCGGTGACAGCCTTGGTCAACGCAAACCCCATCCGGCACCTTTGCAGGCGACGTTCGATGCCCTTGGGTCCAGCGGGATTTACGTTGGTGACAGCGAAGTTGACGCCGAAACGGCGCAACGCGCCGAGGTGCCATTTGCCTTATTCACCGAAGGTTATCGCAAAACGCCGGTGGCGATGTTGCCGCATAAATGGTCTTTCCGTGACTTCGCGGCACTTCCGGCAATTGTTGCGTCTGCGCAAACCCTTCCGGCTTGATCTGGCTGGATTGACCATTTTGTACCTGCAATCCGGCACCAATTACCCGTTTTGTACAAAAGAAACTTGCTAACACGGCCCTGTACGCCCCCCGTAGGGCGGGGTTCACCCCGCCATCCCCAGACAGAACACAAGTGTGTGTGCACCCATACCTTTCTTTGATGACACGTCATATTTGACATGTCATCAAAGAAAGGTATCATACCAACCCGTCGAATGATTGACCGGTCCCTGGCCGGTAGGGTGGGCAGGACTGCCCACCCTACGCCTGACGATAACGATGCAATGTTTGTGCCGATTGGTATCACAGGGTTTCGCGGGCGATTTGGATCAACGCATCACTTTGACCGTATGGAAAGCGGCGGCAAAGATTGGCGAACAAACGCGTTCGGAGATCAAAGTGATTCAATATCAACGCGAAACGATTTCACCATTTGGGGGGATCTGCCATTTGTTCAAGGCGGGGTGAAACCCCGCCCTACATCATCCGCCCTTAAGGCGCTGCATCAGGAATACTTCGCTGTCGGGCTCAACCGCTTCCATCAGCCCCGAGGTGATGATCCGCCCGTCGACCGACACCGAGACGCCGGCCTCGATCGCATCCGCAAGCCCCGGATGGGCGGCTACGAGACCTGTCAAAATCTCGCCCACGGTCTTGGCCTCGACTTCAACCGTTTCATGACCATCGGCCACGGCCCGCAGGCCGGACCATAGGTGAACTTTGACTGGTGGACGATTGCTCATACCCAACCCATAGACCGGACGCCCGACAAATGCCAGAGTCGTGCAACAAGGTTGGCCTTCTCCTTTTGGTGTCCCATGGTATGCTGATCATCAGCGGCAAACCCACAAGCCGCCGCAATTGAAACCATTAATAGTACAGGGAATTACCCATGAAAACGCATATACTTACTCTTGTTGCCGTGCTGGCAAGCGGCTTTGCCCTGCCGACCCAGGCGGGCAGCGATCTGAGCACCGCGTTGCAGTTGCGCGCCTGTCAGGGCTGCGATCTGAGCGATGACGTTTTTACCGGCAAGAATTTCAGCTACATGGACCTCACCGGTGCCACGCTTAGCCGATCCGTCCTTAATCAGGTGAACCTGTCGGGATCGCTGTTGATCCAGGCCCAGCTTGAGAGGGTGGTTTTCCTCAATGGCCTGGCGGTACAGACCAATTTCACCGGCGCCACATTTTTCCAGTCGAACCTCTCGGGCGCAGATTTCACCGCAGCAATTCTGGCCAGCGCCGTGCTGGACGAAGCCAATCTGACCGGTGCGCGCTTGACCGGCGCGCAACTGAGCAATGCTTCACTTCAGTGGGCTACGTTGAACGGTGCCAATCTCGACAATGCGCAATTGACGCGGGCCAATTTCACAGGTGCAAAGTTGACGGATGTATCGATCAAGGGCGCAGTTTTTTGCAACACAATCATGCCCGACGGCAGCCTCAACAATAGCGGCTGCTAAGGCGCGCGCGGGTCTGCGCACGCCTTAGCTGTTTCTCAGCCGCGCTTTTCCAGTGCTGCCAGAATGCGCGGTGGGTTCATTGGCAATTCATGCAACCGCACGCCTGCTGCCGCTGAAACCGCGTTGGCGATGGCTGCCAAAGGTGGGCAGATCGAGGTTTCGCCAACACCGCGCACACCATGGGGGTGCCCGGGGTTGGGGACTTCGACAATAACCGTGTCGATCATTGGCAGGTCGGACGCGACCGGGATGCGATAATCCAGGAACACATCGTTTTGCAAACGGCCATCTTCGCCATAGACATATTCTTCGTTCAGTGCCCAACCGATGCCTTGTGCGGCCCCGCCCTGATACTGGCCTTCAACGTAGGCCGGGTGGATCGCCTTGCCTGCGTCCTGAACCACGGTATAGCGCACGATCGATGTTTTGCCGGTTTCCGGGTCTACCTCAGCGTCAACGATATGGGTGGCAAAGCTGACGCCCGCGCCTTCCGGGCTTGCCTCATAGTGGCCCGAGATTGGCCCGCCGGTGCGGCCCATGCTGGCGCAAATCCGGGCAATTGGCATCGGTTCAAAATCGCCCGCGTTTGGCCCTGAGGGCACGGCGCAGCCGTCAACCCAATCGACCGCTTCGGGATCAATTTTCCATTTCGCTGCGGCCCTTGCGCAGAGGATCTTTACCGCTGCGCGCGCCGCCTTGATGGTGGCCAGACCTGACGCATAGGTCACCCGGCTGCCATGGCTGACTTCGTTGTAGCCCAAGGAGGCCGTATCAGCGACGGTACAGCGGATATTTTCGTATGGAATACCAAGTTCCTCTGCCGCCATCAGCGCCATCGAGGCGCGAGAGCCGCCGATATCCGGCGTTCCCACCACGATCTGCGCCGAGCCGTCCATCGACAAGGCCAATGTCACCGAGGTTTCACCGCCAAAGTTGAACCAGAAGCCGCAGGATACACCGCGTCCCTGACCCGGCTTCAACGGGGCGGTATAATGTGGATGCGCCTTGGCTGCTTCCAGTGTTTCAACCAGACCGATACGTTGGAATGTCGGCCCATAGCTGGCTTTCGTTCCCTCGTGAGAGGCATTTTTCAGCCGCACGTCGATGGGATCAAGACCCAGCTTGTTGCACAGTTCATCAATCACTGATTCGACTGCAAATGCGCCCATGGGCGAACCCGGCGCGCGGTAAGCGGCCTGTTTTGGCCGGTTGGCCATCACGTCATAACCGATCTGCTTGACATTCTTCAGGTTATACGGCGCAAACGCGCACATGGCGGTGAATTCCATTGGTGCCGACGGGAATGCACCGCCTTGCAAGCGGAACACGCCTTTGGCTGCCGTGATGGTGCCGTCCTTTTTCATGCCGATTTTGACATCCATCGAGGTGGACGAGGTCGGGCCTGAGGCGCGCAGCACTTCGGAGCGGCTCATGACGATCTTGACCGGGCGGTTGGCTTTGCGAGACAGCGCCAATGCGACCGGTTCGATGAATACAACGGTCTTGCCGCCAAATCCGCCGCCGATCTCGGAGGCGGTGACGCGCAATTGGCTGGCCTCAAGGCCGAGCAGCGCCGAACACAGTTTTTGCACGTTCCAGTGGCCTTGGGTACAGCACCACATCTCGCCTTTGCCATCGCCGCCAAGGGTGCCAAGGCAAGCGTGCGGTTCGATATAACCTTGGTGAGTGGCTTCGGTGCGGAAATGGTCTTCGATCACCAGATCGGCCTCGGCAAAGCCGGCGTCAACGTCGCCGTGCCCGCTTTCGTGATAGCGTACCACGTTGGGGTGCAGCCCTTCGGGGACGGATTTGTCGGCGGCCCCGGCGCGGATAATCGGCGCGTCGTCGGCCATTGCCTTGTCCACATCCGTTACATGCGGCAGTATTTCGTAGGTGACTTCGACCAGTTTGACCGCGTCGCGTGCGATCAGGGGCGATGTGGCCGCCACAGCCGCGATGGCGTGGCCGTCATACAGGGCGGTGCCCGACGCCATGATGTTTTCCAGAACGTTCCAATTGCTGCCCGTCAGGCCGGTGGCGAAATCGGCGCGGGTGACGATGGCTTTAACGCCGTCAAGCGCCTCGGCCTTGGAGGTGTCGATCGAGATGATTTTGGCGTGGGCGTGCGGCGAGCGAACAATCGCCCCGTGCAGCATGCCGGGTGCATAGGCGTCGGCACCGAATTTGGCGCGACCCGTGACCTTGTCAAGCCCGTCAGGGCGGTCCGGCGAGGTGCCTACATATTTGAAGTCACTGGTTTTTACGTCGTCGAGGGACATCAGGAAGCCTCCCTTAATTCAGCAGCCGTGTCCATCACGGCGCGGATGATTTTGTCATAGCCGGTACAGCGGCAAAGATTGCCAGCCAGCCAATAGCGTACTTCGGTTTCAGTCGGATCGGGGTTCTTTTCCAGCAACGCCTTGGTTGCCACCAAAATGCCCGGTGTGCAGACGCCGCATTGCAACGCCGCATGTTCGATGAACTTGCGCTGCAAAGGATGCAGTTCTTCGCCCGTCGCGATACCCTCGACAGTGCCGATCTCGTGGCCTTCGACCTCAGCCCCCAGTACCAGACAGGAGCAGACAACCCGCCCGTCCAAGGTTACCGAACAAGCGCCGCAATCGCCGGTGCCACAGCCTTCTTTGGCACCGGTCAGGCCCAGACGGTCGCGCAGCACATCCAACAATGTTTCGCGCGGGTCGCACAGGAATTCGACCGCGTCGCCGTTTACCGACGTGGTTACATGTATCTTGCTCATCAGCTTGCCCCTCCGGCTTGCGCGCGCTCATAGGCGATTTTGGCGACGCGGCGTGCCAGAACACCCGCGACTTTGGTGCGGAACTCGATGGTTCCGCGTTTGTCGGTGATCGGGTTGCAGGCGGCTGAGGCCGCTGCGGCCAATTTCTCTAAGGCTGCGTCATCCAGAGTGCTGCCGATGATCGCATCGGCACAGGCCTGATCCAGCAAGGCGGTCGGGGCAACAGCGCCCAACACAACCCGCGCCGCAGTAATCGTATCGCCGTCCACCGCAAGGTTAATGCCACAGCCAACCACCGCGATGTCCATCTCGGTGCGGGGGATAAAGCGCAGGTAAGCGTCGCCGCCCCCTGCTGCGCGTGGTGGAATGTTCACAGCCGTTACAATCTCACCTTGTGCCAGGGATGTTCGCCCCGGTCCGGTTGCGATGTCTTCAGCCGCGACCTCGCGGGTGCCATTCGGCCCGCTGACCGTAACGGTTGCGCCCGCTGCGATCATCGCCGGAACTGAATCCGCCGCAGGAGAGCCATTGCACAGGTTGCCCGTCAGTGTCGCGCGCCCCTGAATTTGGGTCGAGCCAACCAGATCCATCGCCTCGACCAGGCCGGGCCAGTCGCCGCCAAGGTCGGCATGTTCGGTCATTTCCGCGCCGGTTACAGCGACGCCAATGGTCCAGCCACCGTCCGAATTGCGGGTAATGTCATGCACCCCGTCGATGTGTTTAATGTCAATCAATGTATCCGGCGTCACGATATCGGCGCGTAGCTGGACCAAAACATCGGTCCCTCCGGCCAGAAATCTGGTGATGCCGGTTGCTTTGGCCGCGATCTTGGATGCGTCCTCAAAGCTGGCCGGGGTGTGGTACTGCATGTCAAATCCTCACGACATAGGGGTGCGTCTTTAACAATTGCAGAACATGCGCCCATGGACAAGCACCTGCGGACTATTGTGCATAGGTTTTTTCAGCTTCTCACATTTTTTCTGCTCCTCAAGATGAAACCGTCCGAGTGTCGATACAGGCGCAGACAACAAGATCTGGAAAGGGCCAATGTTCGTTGCTCAGTGCCTTTTGGGCATTGGGTTATAGACCTCTCTGATAACATGTCACATATGACATGTTATCAGAGAGGGGTAAGGAGGCAGAACCTGCGTTCTGGGATCGGTGCCATCAATGTTGGGCAAAGATTTTCCCCGCCAAACCTGCGCATGAATTCGCCAAAAGACACCGCAACGAAAACGTGATGCCGGCTTGATGGACATCACCCGGCCGCCCCGGCATTTTCAGGCGCACCAATAATTCAAGGGTTGACCCATGTCGTTCAAATCGCTTTTCCTTGCTGCCGCTCTGTCATTTGTTGCAACTTTGGCCTTGAGCGATGGGATTGAACCGCGTGAAGACTGGGTGGTTATCAAAACCTCTAAACCCTACAACGCCCTGATCGGCGACGTGAAATCCGCCATCAAAGCCAACGGCATGGGCGTGGTGACACAAGCAGGCCCAACCGGGGCCGCCGCCAACCGGGGCATCACCATCCCCGGCAACCGGGTGATCGGCGTCTTTAACAACAAATTTGCCGTGGCCGTGCTCGAAACCTCGACTGCGGCGATGATAGAAGCGCCTATTGCCATGTATATCACTGAAAATGCGGATGGAACGGCCACCCTGTCTTATAAAACGCCCAGCTTTGTCTTTGCGCCGTATATGGCAGAGGGCGGTGAAACGCTGGTGGGGCTGGCGGCGGATCTTGATGTGCGCTTTGCCGCCATTGCAGCAGCTGCCAGCCAATAGTTGTGTTACAAGTGCGGTCGATCCTGCGGCCCGGCGTCACCAATCGGCGCGAAATCCGGCCAAATGGCGGAATACCGCCCCGGATCGGCAACAAACCTCGCAATGTTTCTAACGGATTCTCACCTATTCGCGAGCAGGGTCGAATAGATTATTTCCTGCACTTACTGTTTGTTAAACCTGTTTGGAATGAAAGCGACAAGATGATGACGCCAATTACCCTGATTGACCGGCCCTTCACCCTTCGCGGGCTGGCCGGGATGTTAAAAAGGTGATGATGGCGCGTAGGATTAATGAGGCAAGACACTAATACCATGGCAACAATTTCGCCCAGCTCAGATTTTGCGGCAAACGCACCTGCCGCACCCGCTGTAAACGTTCCGGCCACACCTGGGGTGCGGGTCCGTGACCCACGGCTTGATTTCTTTCGTGGCATTGCGATGTTCATCATCCTGATCGCGCATACCCCCAAGAACATGTGGAATTCCTGGATCCCGGCGCGGTTTGGCTTTTCTGACGCGACCGAGATATTTGTGTTCTGTTCAGGCATGGCATCGGCAATTGCGTTTGGTGCGTGTTACGCCAAGCGTGGCTGGCTGATGGGCACGGCACGGGTGATGTACCGGGTGTGGCAGGTTTACTGGGCCCACATCGGGCTGTTTTTCTTTGTGGCGATGTCACTGGCGTTTATCGACACCTATGGCAATTTTGACAAAAGCTATGTCAACAGCCTGAACCTGAAACATTTCTTTGATGACCCGATGCCCAATATTGTTGGCATATTCACCCTGACCTACGTGCCGAACTATTTCGATATCCTGCCGATGTATCTGGTGGTGTTGGCGATGATGCCGTTGTTCATGGCCCTGTCGCGGATTGGGTTCTGGGCGGTTGCGGGCGTCAGCATCGCCATCTGGATCGCTGCCAACCTGTCCCTGCTGGACCTGCCAGCCGAGCCGTGGTCATCACGGCGCTGGTTTTTCAACCCGTTTGGCTGGCAATTCCTGTTCTTCACCGGGTTTGCATTCATGATCGGCTGGATTCCCGCGCCGCCGAGGTCGCGCACAATCTTGTTGGTGGCGATAGGGTTTGTGGTTTTATCGGCGCCGTTTGGGTCGTGGAAAGTATTTCTTTGGGTCAATGATTTTAACGAAGACCTGGGCCAGTTGATCCGCAAAGCATGGGGGCCGCTGAAGGACCTGCGCACCAAATCGGAATTCGCCGGCTTGCGGTATGTGCATTTCCTGGCGCTGGCCTATATCGGCTGGATGGCCGTGGGTGAGGGCGGGCACCGGTTGGCGGCACATGGCACCGGGCTGGGGTCACAAATCTGGAAGTTTATTCTGACCGTTACGACGAAAGTGGGCCAGCAATCGCTGGCGGTGTTTGTGTTCTCGATGGCGGTTGCACGCATCATCGGCTTCGTTTTGGATCAGACCGGGCGCAGCGCTGGCACGGTAGCGATTGCCAACCTGACCGGTTTTGCAATGCTGATCGGCGTGGCCTATACGGCCGGCTGGTTCAAATCCCAACCCTGGAAAAGCAAGGGGAGCAAACGCACATGAGCGGCATGACAAGACGCGCCTTTCTGGCCAGCACAACCGCGGCTGCCGCGTTTGGTGGCGCCAAGGCGGCAATGGCCACGTCACCGGGGATGGATTTTGAACGCGAACAGGTGATTACTTTGGCCCGGGATATGGCCGGGCATGGGTATATGCCACGCGCGCAGGTGCCAAAAGATTGGCGCGACCTTAGTTATGAGCAATATAAGTCGATCTGGTTCAAACATACTGCCGCCCTGTGGCGCGGGACGGATGCGTCTTACAACGTCGATTTCTTCCACCCCGGTCTGTATTTCCCGCAAGCGATCACCATTGATACGGTCGAGGATGGTAATTCCAAGCTGATCCCGTTTGATCTGGGTGATTTTGACCGTACCGATAAGGTGCCGGATCTGACGGAACAGGGCAATCTTGGTTATTCCGGTTTCCGGCTTCGCACTGAGTTGCGCAAGGCTGGCGTCAAGAACGAGTTCTGCGTGTTTCAGGGGGCCAGTTATTTTCGGGCCATTGGTTTTGGTCAGACCTATGGGCTTTCGGCACGGGGACTCGCCCTTAAAACCGCCGACCCGATGGGCGAAGAATTCCCTGATTTCACCCGTTTCTGGCTGGAACGCCCCGGTCCCGGTCAGCGCAATATCGTGGTGCATGCGTTGCTGGACAGCCCTGGTGTGACTGGCGCTTATCGGTTTGACATCTCTCCGGGCCGCTCCTCGGTGATGGAGGTTGAGGCGACGTTGTTCCCGCGTCGCGACCTTGCCCATGTCGGTCTTGGCCCGCTGACGTCGATGTTTTTGTTCGACAGCACCAACCGGCATAGGTTCGATGATTTTCGCCCAGCGGTGCATGACAGCGAAGGGTTGTTGATCCGCAATGGGGCGGGCGAGGTTTTGTGGCGTCCCTTGGCCAACCCCAAAACCCTGCAAGTGTCGTCGTTTGTAGATGACAGTCCGCGTGGCTTTGGCCTGATGCAACGGGCGCGTAAACTGTCGGATTTCAACGACCTCGAAGCGCTGTATCATCGCCGTCCTTGTGTCTGGGTCGAACCGATGGGGGAATGGGGCAAAGGGTCGGTCACGCTAGTGGAAATCCCGGCGGACCGCGAGATTTATGACAATATCGTTGCCTATTGGCGGCCGCGTGAAGTGATGAAGGCTGGCAGCCGCGTTGATCTGTCTTATCGGCTTAGCTGGGGCTCGGAGGCGACCGGTGTTATCACCACGCCGGATGACGCCACGCTGGCACGGGTCACCAATACGTCGATGGGCAAACGCCGTCTTGGCGGGCGGATCGTGGCGATTGATTTTGAACGCAGCGGGTTGTTTGAGGGTGGGCCAGAAGGCATCGACGTACGGATCAGTTCGCCGCATGCCGACACCAGCGATGGCGTGTTGCAAAGCAACCCGCAGACCGGTGGTTTGCGCCTTGCGTTCAGCTTTGACCCCGGTGAACGTGATATGGCCGAGATGCGGGCGCAATTGCGCCGTGATGGCAAACCGCTGACCGAAGTCTGGCTGTATCGGTGGACTGCTTGACCTCTGATCTGCATATCATGCCGCCCGAAAACGCGGTGGCGATGC
>DAOUQK010000287.1 GCA_030625695.1 Paracoccaceae bacterium
CCAAAGGCCACCGCCAGCGCCACCGCGCCAATAGCGTTGCCCACATAAACGATCCCCCAGTTGCGCAGCAGTGCCGACAGGGTGATTTTGCGATCCACCACCGCCATCGTCATCAACGCATTGCCGGTGAACAACTCGGCACCACCAACGATGACAAGAATAAGCCCCAGCGAAAACACGATGCCCCCCAGGAAACGGGCAGGGCCGAACCCGGGATCAGCGCCCGTCATCACCATCGTATAGGCAGCACCGCCAAATCCGACGAAGGCCCCGGCCAGAACCGCCAACGTCAATGTCTGCATGACGGAAAGCTGCGCCTTTGCCATGCCTGACTTTTCGACCAGCAGCGCGATCTCGGCAGGTTTATAGGCATCAAGGCCGGTTGGATTGGGTTGAGTCATATTGTTTTCCACAGGCAACTTTGGATTCGATTTCACGCATTTGATCGTCTGGGAACCCTTTTTCCATGGCAATCACAAGATGTATCTATGGTGCTGATCTTGCTTGCGTCGGGGCGGCGGTCAGTAGGGGTTCTTTGCCGAACGGTCTTCCGATAACGAAGATTGTTTTGTTTCGACCAGTAATTCGATCGCGTCCGCCAAGTGTTCCTCCTGAATATTATAGTCCCCGCAGGCAACCCGAATTTTGTGCGCCTGGATCATCACGTCGGCGTGGCTGCACCCGAAGGGCGGTTCAAACCGATAAGATGCCAGTTCAATCAACAGACCCAGGGGATCCTTGAAATAGATAGAATCCATAAAGCCGCGATCTTTGGGCCCGGAATGTTTGATCCCACGTTCATCAAGCCGTTTGACCGCCTGACTGAATGTTGCCTGACTGACCGCAAACGCGAGATGATGCACACACCCCGGGTCCGTCGGGGTTCGCCTGCGGTCCGGTTTACGGTCTTCGTTGGTAAATACTGTGATCAATCGTCCATCGCCGGGGTCGAAATAGACGTGACCCTCTTTCGGGTCGTCCAGGTTAGGTTGATCGAAGATGAACGGCATTCCCAGAACGCCCTCCCAAAAGTCGATTGACGTTTGCCGGTCTGCGCCGGTGACGGTGATGTGGTGAACGCCTTGGGTCTGTAACTTTCTCATCTTCAGTCCTCCCTAAAACTATTGTGAACCAGTATAGCCGATCAGTGCAACCCGGCGTCGTGATCACCCAACCCGCAAACCGCGGCAATCAGGGGCGGAAGCCAAAGAATTGCGCGCCGATCAAATAATCATTGCAGGTGCTGATTCCGATTGCTGAGGCTACCCGTCTCGTCCTAGCGTGCCAGAATATGCAGCACTGTTAGGAGTCCACTCGACATATGGGCAAACCTTCACTTCAGATGGGCGTGGATATTGGCGGGACGTTCACTGACGTGGTGATCGAGGTCGGGTCAAAGCAGTTCTCGACCAAGGTTCTGACAACCTATTCGGCCCCGGAAGACGCGATTATTCAGGGCATGCAAGAGGTTTGCACGCAGGCCGGAATTGCGACATCGGACATCACTCAGATCATTCATGGCACGACATTGGCCACCAATGCACTGATCGAACGACGCGGCGCGCGCACGGCGCTGATCACCACGCAGGGGTTTCGCGATGTGATTGAAATGCGCACCGAAAGCCGGTTTGAACAATACGATCTGAACCTGAAACTGCCTGACCCCTTGTTGCCGCGCCAGCACCGTTATGTGGTGTGCGAACGCATTAGCGCCGCAGGAAAGGTGCTGATTGCGCTTGATCGCGGCGAAGTCGAACGGCTGGTCGATGAAATCTGCATCGCCGGGTTTGACAGCATCGCCGTCGGGTTGATCCATTCCTATCTGAACAGCGATCACGAACAGATGGTGCGCGAGGTGATTGCCGCAAAAATGCCCGCGGCCATGGTGTCTTTGTCCAGCGAAGTCTCGCCGCAGATGCGGGAATATGAACGGTTCAACACGGTGGTCGCCAACGCCTATATCAAACCGTTGATGAAAAGCTATCTGGGGCGGCTGAAAGGCCGGTTGGCCGAGGCCGGAGCAGACTGCCCGATCTTTCTGATGCATTCGGGGGGCGGTATTATTTCTCTGGAAAGTGCGGCGGAATTTCCGGTGCGTCTGGTTGAATCCGGGCCTGCGGGTGGTGCTGTGTTCGCAGCACATATTGCGGCGCGGTATGGATTGGACAAGGTGCTGTCGTTCGATATGGGTGGCACCACGGCAAAGATTTGCCTGATCAAGAACCAATCGCCCAAGACCAGCCGCGTGTTCGAAGTTGCCCGGGCTTATCGGTTCAAGAAAGGGTCGGGCATGCCTATCTCGATCCCGGTGATCGACATGGTCGAAATCGGTGCAGGCGGCGGGTCGCTGGCGCATGTGGATAGCATGCGGCAAATCCGGGTTGGCCCGCAATCTGCCGGCTCTGAACCCGGCCCGGCCTGTTACGGGCGCGGCGGGTTACGTCCGGCGGTGACCGACGCTGATCTGGTATTGGGCAAGCTGGACGCCGACAATTTTGCTGGCGGGACGATCCGGCTGGATATCGGCTGTGCCGCGACTGCGTTGGAAAATGTGCTGGGCGATAAATTGGCAATGGACGCACAACAAGCCGCTTTTGGATTGGCAGAAGTGGTCGACGAAAACATGGCCAATGCCGCCCGTGTACATGCGGTGGAAAACGGTGAAGATCTGGCCGAATACACCATGATCGCCTTTGGCGGTGCGGCCCCGCTGCACGCGGCGCGTTTGTGTGAAAAGCTGGGCGTTGGCCGGTTTCTGGTGCCACCCGGTGCCGGGGTCGGATCGGCGATCGGGTTCCTGCGCGCGCCTTTCAGTTTTGAGGCCAACCGCAGTATTTACATGCGCCTGTCGGATTTTGATGCTGATACCGTGCACCATTTGATGACCGAACTACAGGCTGAGGCGACCCAATTTGTGCGCTCGTGTGATGCCCAGGCTGAAATTGCTCCCGAATTCAAAGTTTACATGCGCTATACCGGGCAGGGCTGGGAAATTCCGGTGGCCTTAAGCGAAGAACAGGCCAAAGCGCCGGATGCTGACACTTTTCACCAGTTATTCGAGGCCGACTACAAAGCCCTGTTTGGTCGGGTCGTCACCGGCATGGATGTGGAAATCACGGTATGGGCGGTGAATGCGACAACTTTGGTGCCGCCGGTTGACAGGATTGCTTTGGCCAAAGCGGGCGTGAATGTCACCAGCAACGAAAACCGCCCGGTCTTTGATGCGGCCCTTGGCAAACCGGTGTTATCCGGCATCACCCGGCGAAACGCGTTGGACACTGGCAATACCCTTCAGGGACCCGCCGTCATTACCGAAGACGAAACCACAATCATCCTGCCAACCAGTTGCCGGGCGATACGGCAATCCGACGGCTGCATCGACGTTCAAATCACCACACAGATCACGAGGGCACGCCCATGACCCCATCAACCGTCTCCTATCAGGTCATGTGGAACCGCCTGATTTCCGTGGTCGAGGAACAGGCACAAGCCCTCGTGCGCACGGCATTTTCCACATCCGTTCGCGAGGCCGGTGATCTGTCGGCCGGGGTGTATGATGTCGAAGGCCAGATGTTGGCGCAGGCGGTTACCGGCACCCCCGGCCACGTCAACGCGATGGCAGACGCGGTGCCGCATTTCATCCGTCGCATCGGGCGCGACAACATCAAACATGGCGACGTCTATATCACCAATGATCCGTGGGAAGGCACCGGCCATTTGCACGACATCACCGTTGTTACCCCGTCCTTTCACAAAGAAGAACTGGTCGGGTTTTTCGCCTGCACCGCGCATATTGTTGATATTGGCGGGCGCGGGTTTGGCGCGGATGCGGCCTCGGTTTTCGAAGAAGGGTTATACATCCCGATCATGAAACTGGCCGATCAGGGTAAGGTTGACGAAACGCTTATTCGCATCATTCGCGGTAATGTGCGTGAACCGGATCAATTGGTTGGCGACGTCTATGCCTTGGCCACCTGTAACGAAATCGGCCATCGCCGGTTGGTTGACATGATGGCCGAATTTGAATTGCCGACCCTGACAGGGATCGCCGAATTCATCCTTGAAAACTCTCGCCGGGCGACGCTGGAGTGTATTGCCGCACTGCCTCGGGCCAAAGCATCGGGTGAAATGACGATTGATGGCTATGATCGGCCTGTCACGATCAAGGTGCAGTTGGACATTCAGGCCGACCACATCTTGTGCAGTTTCGACGGCACATCCATGCCCGACAAAAAGGGCATCAACGTGCCGATGGTCTATACCAAGGCGTATGCCTGTTACGCTTTGAAATGTGCAATAGCGCCGGACATTCCAAACAACGCCGCCTCACTGGCCCCGTTCGAGATTACTGCCCCCGAAAATACCATTGTGAACGCACTGCATCCGGCCCCGGTGGCGTTGCGTCATGTGATTGGCCACATGATCCCGGACACCGTGTTTGCGGCCCTTGATAAAATTCTGCCGAAAACCGTCCCGGCAGAAGGGGCCGGCTGTCTGTGCAATTTTCAGGTGTCCTTGCGGCCTCGCAGCGATCAGACAGCCCCCGAAGGGGCCATTCGCGCCGAAGTTCTGACCTTTAACTCTGGTGGGTCGGGCGCACGCCCCACTTTGGACGGGATGAATGCAACGGCGTTTCCCTCTGGTGTGATGACCATGCCGATCGAGGCGACAGAACATACCGGCCCGGTGATCATCTGGCGCAAAGAGTTGCGCGAGGACAGCGGTGGCGCGGGCCAATAT
>DAOUQK010000249.1 GCA_030625695.1 Paracoccaceae bacterium
CTGTCGCGGTTTGTGATGCTGGGCATGGCGCTGCGCTTTGCCATCGGGGCGCATGATTTGCTGGCCGCACCACGCCTGGAATGCGTGCGGGTCACGCTTCGGCCATATCTGGCAATTGCCGTACCGGCGATTGTCACGCAATTGGCCACGCCCGTCGGCAACTATCTGCTGACCGGGGTGATGGCGCAATATGGTGACGAAGCGATGGCCGACTGGGCCGTGGTCGGGCGGCTGACGGTGGTGGCGTTTGGTGGCATATTCTCACTTTCCGGTGCGATTGGCGGCATATTCGGCCAGAACTACGGGGCCGGGCGGTATGACCGTGTGCAACGGACGTACCGCGATGCACTGGTGTTCGGTCTGTTCTATTCGTTGGTTACTTGGGGCCTGTTGGCGGCATTTGGCGGGCAGGTGGCGCAGGTGTTTGGCCTGACGCAACTGGGCCGCGATGTGGTGGTGTCCTTCACCATGATAGGGGCCGGCGGGTTTATCTTTGCCGGGGCGATGTTTGTCTCAAATGCCGCGTTTAATTCGTTGGGTCGCCCGACACGATCCTCTATGGTCAACTGGTTCCGGGACGGGGTCATTACCCTGCCTTTGGCCTGGATGCTGTCAGGTTGGTACGGCGCGCAAGGGGTGATCTATTCGCAGGCAGTGGCCAGCGCATTGGTCGGCGTCGGTGCGGCCCTTTGGGGCTGGCATTACGTCGGCCGACTGGCGCGCCGGAACCTGCCAGCGCTTGACCTTGAGCCACCGCGCCCGTACGCGCATGCAGACCGTTTCAGGAGACGCTGATGCCCACCTTTACTGCCTTCACCACCCTGCCGGGAAAACCCGCCGCCGAACGCCTGGGTGTTGCGATGGAGCAATTGATCCCAGAACCCACCGGCATCGGTGTGTTCGAAATCGAAGACGGGTCGGGCCTGTTCGAAGTCGGTGGCTATTTCACCGATGCCCCGGATGAAACCGCGTTGGCGTTGTTATCGGCCGCCCTGGGTGCGGCCCCATTTGTGATCTCGGAACTGCCCGAAACCGACTGGGTCGCGCATGTGCGCCGCGAACTCGCGCCAGTGTGGGCCGGCCGGTTCTTTGTCTATGGCAGCCACGACGCCGACAAAGTCCCTGCGGGTAGCATCCCCCTGCTGATCGAAGCGGCCATGGCCTTTGGCACCGGACACCACGGCACCACGCTTGGCTGCCTCAAGGCGTTGGATCAGTTGGTCACTGATGGCTTTGCGCCTGAACGTATCGCCGATATCGGCTGCGGCACAGCGGTTCTGGCCATGGCGGCGGCAAAGGTCTGGAATAAAACGATCATCGCCAGCGATATCGACATTGTGGCGGTCGAAGTGGCGATCGCCAACCTTGCGGCCAATGGCATGGCGGGCCGGGTGAAATGTATCGAGGCTACCGGGTTCGATCACGACATAATACGGCGTGCTGCGCCCTTCGATCTGATCTTCGCCAATATCCTGAAAGGCCCGCTGATATCGCTGGCTCCGGATATGGCTGACCACCTTAACGCGGGCGGAATCGCGATTCTGTCGGGTCTTTTAAATGAACAGGCTGACGAAATTGTCACAGTTTATGCACGATCCGGCATCAATCTGGTGCAATCATCCCGGATTGGTGACTGGTCAACACTGATTTTACGTAAGTTCGCCTAAAATTGGTGAGGACTGTGGCGAAATAAGGCAGCGGCCCAGATTTCGCCACAGTCGTCACTTAGATAGTCTTCATTCGCTGGTGGGGGCCAGGAATAAGAGGCTGCCATGACCAATCATCAACTCCAGTTCGAAAAGCGGCTGAGCCTGCTGGCACGCAAGCACAAAGCAATGTCGCGAGGCTATGTCACGCACATGCGCCCCGACGGTCTGATCATTGCCCGTCCCAAACGCCGGGCGTCGCGCGTGTCGCGCAAAGCCGTGATCCTGTTCCTTTTGGCGTTCTTCGGGTTCAAAGCGTTTCTGGTCGCCAACCTCGGGCCACAAACCTATGACGACCGGGTGGCCCGCCTACAGGCCGGAACGATTGTTGAAAAGGGCGGCGCGTTTGTGATGCAGGCGGATCCGCTGACCATTTACCTGGCTCAGCAGATTGGTCCGATCCTGCGTTGAGGCGTCGGTTTAATACTAATCTGTCAGTCAGCCGTAGGATGGTTTTTTAACCCATCTTCCCAAGTCGCCAGGTCAGGCAAGGTGGGTTAAAAACTCACCCTACACCTGCCTCAACCGCAGTTCAAAGTTTCAGGTTGGGAATGATCTGCTTTTTCCGGGACATGATGCCGGGCAGAACCACCATGTCGCCTGTGGTATCTGCGGCATCCACGCCAAAGCTGTTGCGGGCCAGACTGCGAACCACATCATTAGGCAGCAGCAAGGTCGCTTCTTCCTTCAGGATATCGACCACAAACAACAGCACCTGATCGACGCCGTCTTCCTTGGCCACGTCACCCATGCTTTGCATCAGGGATGCGGCCCGGTCCAGCACCACATCCGGGGCCGTGGTTTCCAGTACCGAGACGCGCATCTTGGTGCCCTCGACGGCGAATTCCTTACTGTCCATCCGCAGCAATTCGGCGTCCGAAAACGACGACACATCTGATTTCGCCGCGAACATCTCAGTGGCGAACTGCGGGATGTCCACCTCCAGCTCTGCCGCCAGCGCCTCGGCCACGTCGCGGTCATGCGCGGTGGTGGTGGGCGAGCGGAATTCAAGGGTATCCGACAGGATGCAGGTCAGCATCGCGCCTTTGATTTCGTCGGGCATCTGCGCCATATCATCACCGATCATGTCAAACATGATGGTTGCCGTGCAGGCCAGTGGCCGAATGGTGATATCAATCGGCCCTTTGGTTTCCAGCCCGCCGACCAGTTTGTGATGGTCGATGATCGCACGCACATCGGCACCGTTGATATTGGCAGGCAGTTCCGCCGGGTTGTTGGTGTCGACGATGACAACGGGCGCGCCATCCGTCAGATCGCTGATGATGTCCGGCTTGTCCAGGAACCAGCGGGTCAGCATGAAATTGGCTTCGGTATTCGGCTCTCCCAACAGCTTGGGTTCGGCGGGCGTGCCTTTGATCTCGCTAAGGTACCAGGCCCAGATGATAGGCGAGCCGGTTGAGTCGGTATCGGGGGATTTATGCCCGAGAACTTGGATGGTCATTGGAAAATCCTGATTGATTTGGGGTAGGGTTTGCGCGCCTTATAGGATCGCCGAAACCACTTGTCACCACCCTGTCGTTATACTGCGATCAATTGCCCCTCGGCATCATAAACTCAGACGGATATAAAGCGTAAAGAGCTTACAGCTCAGCACGGACAAGTGTGAATCCTTTGGACTTCAAAAGGTTCAAAACTCCGGCCCTGCCCGGTAAATGTAATGCCCCCACAGCAACCACCAGCGTTTTCGCCTTAGACCCAAGAATGACCGGAATCCACGCCCGGTTTCGCCGGTCCAGAATGCGCGCCTCCCACTGGCGCAATAGCCGCGCCACCTCGGGCCGGGAAATGTCTACGTCCCGGTACAGGGTCCATTTCTGAATGATTCTGGCCTCGCTCAGGGTTCCGTTGAAATAGGCTTCGGTCTGGGTGACGATCTGGTCATCAAAATTCACCGTGCTGACCAAATCCAGCTGCAACAGACGCAATTGGTCGCGCAAATCCTGGCTCGACAAGGCCCGGAACCCATCCAGGACATCCTCAAGCGATCCAATCGGCACCCTGGCCCGGATCGCCGTGCGTTCAATCCTGTCGTCCAGCCCGGCATACGAGGCAATACCGCGCCCACCGCACCCTGAGCGACTGATCAGTATCGACAGCAACCAGGGTTGCATTCTGGCGGTAATTTCCGGCCGCAATCCTGCGGACGCGGCAGCTTTGCTCAGCAACACCCATTCCTGATCGGTCATCATCTGGTTAATTTTTTGGCCGTTGGCCAGAAAGACCAAAGATGGGTTCGCTTGCAGCTTTTGGTCCGACGTCGCCAGTTGCGACGACCCCACCTCAAGCAAAACCGCATCTGCGCCTTTGATCACCGAACGCAGATTACGCATCATCGCACGCAGACGGGAATCGCCACTATGTTGCGTGCCGACAATGTGAATGCGTCGGTCGCCTTTGGTCGCAATCCAATGATTGCCATAGGCAAACGGAACCCGGGCAACTTCCTGCTTTAGTAATTCCTGATAGTGCGGCGTCAGGAGATTGCGAAGATTGCTGCCCTTACATCGCGCCTGCGAAGTAGTCGCGCCAAAGGTTAGCGCCAGTATCAGCAACAGGCGAATCATGGCGGAACCCTATAATCAGTGAACGTGCCCGATAGTTAGTGGCGGGAATGCCCGCCAGCAAGTCAATATCAGTAACGGCGATTGTCCTGACGGCCTGAACAGGCCTAGCATGGGGCTATGCTGCGAGAACAAGACATATACCCACCCGTCAAAGCCCTGTTGGAAAAGCAGGGTTACACCGTCAAAGGCGAAGTCGGGGCGGCGGATGTTGTGGCAATACGCGGCGATGAGCCGCCAGTGATTGTCGAGCTGAAATTGCGCTTTTCTCTCAGCCTGTTTCATCAGGCAATTGCCCGGCTGGCGGTCAGTGATTTGGTATATATCGCAGTCCCACGCCCCATCGGCAAAACCGCGCGCCGGTCGTTAAAGGATAATCTGGCGCTATGCCGACGGTTGGGTCTGGGGCTGATAACGGTAAGGGCTGACGGTCGGGCCGAGGTGGCCTGTGATCCCGGACCTTTTGCGCCAAGAAAATCGAAAAAGCGCAAAACCCGCCTGCTGCGCGAATTTGACCGCCTGCGGGGCGACCCAAACGCGGGCGGGGCGACACGGCACGGCATTGTCACCGGGTATCGTCAGGATGCGTTACGATGCGCGGCTTATCTGGCTGAAAACGGCCCGACCAAGGGGGCCGGGGTGGCCCGTGCCGCAGAGGTGAAACAGGCGACCCGGCTAATGGCCGATAATCACTATGGCTGGTTCGAAAGGGTCTCGACCGGGATATATGGCCTGACGGACGCTGGGCGTGACGGGTTGAAACACTGGGCCTATAGCTGGGAGTGATCAGGCCCGAACCTGGGAATGTATCTGGCTCAGACCGTGTATTTACGTATTTCGCAATTTTCCATATCAAACCCGGCCAATTCCCTGAATGTGTTGCAATGGCCAACAATTGCCACAGGCCGGTCTGTCAGACTGTGCAGGTTGGCACGGAACCTGTCGATGCGCCCGGAAAAGACATCCATTGGCTCAACCGGAACGCCGGTTTCGTTCTCTGGACCCTGATGCCACCATAGTTCGTCCAGATGTTCAAACGACAGGGCCGGGAAATCGACCTGCAGTTGTTCGGGTGTGCGACCAACGTCACACCAATGTTCGATGCGTTCGTGATGCCCTGTCATGACCCTGATTGGTGCGATGCCATCGAAAATGGTCATCGCCGTCTGGACTGCCCGGGTTAGCGGTGATGTGACGACCAGTTGAATATTCAGATCGGCGGCTTTTTCCCGCACTTGTCGGGCCTGCGCCAGACCAAGGGCGGTTAACGGCGCGTCACGGATCATTGGGTCTTTGCCGTGCGCCGCAAAGGCTGCGTTGAATTCGGATTGTCCGTGACGGATCAGGTAAATTGTCATGCTATTCTTCTTGCTGTGGGCCGCAGTCGACCAGTTTCAAAACCAACCTGTGAATTTCGTTTGTCGGGCGCTTCTGGCTGCTGCTGCA
>DAOUQK010000398.1 GCA_030625695.1 Paracoccaceae bacterium
GCAGAGATGGACGCCCGGGTTGACGCGCTGGATGAACAGATTTCAAATGCGACCGAGCAGACGAAACAGAAGTTCGTCGAACGCAAAGCCGAAATCCAGGCGGATTATAAAGTACGCAAAGGCAAGCTCCGGGCCTCTGCCGAACTGGCAAAAGGCGCTCTCACTATCTGACCTGGCAATCTCGAAGAGTGGGCCGGAAGCTTGCGCTGCCGGCCCATTTTTTTGCGCGGCGATGTTTTGGATAGCCCTTGTCGTGTCAGCTTCAACAGGCCACCGTCGAAGTCATCGCATCAGGCCACCCGGTGACCGGACCGACGAGATCATGCCCTAGGCATTCAACCAAGCGTCAAGTTGAAATCTGGACGTGCTGTGCACACCGCTTACCGAAATACAGGACGGCAAGCGTTTTCTCGGTAGCTCTCAACGGCGGGCCGATCACCCCGATCGGCCCGCCGCAACGTTTGGCTCAGCTCAAAGTTCACAGAACCGATACGCGCCCGTCCATCACCACGCCCGTGGCGTTCGAAATTGTTCCCATTTCGCGGATCGCCGCGATGATTTCGTTGCGGTAGATCAGACCGGTGCGATCAAACGGCAAGACGCGTACGTCATAGCCGGTCAGCTCACCCGCAACGCCTCCGGCAATCGGTTTGCCGTTCCAGGCTTCGGAAAAAGCCCCCAGCGCGATGTAGCTGTTGAATGCCATGGAAAAACTCATGTCTAGAACCTCTTCGACCGGCGTGCCGTTCAGGGTGATATCGGTGGCCGTGGCTTTGCCCGCTGACCCCCCAAGGGCGATCTTGTAGCGGATACCGGAAGCGAATTGTAAAAACCCGCGCGAAACAAAGCCGCCAAGGTCTGTGCCAGCGATCTCTTCGGGGCGCAGCAGGCGTTTGGCGTTTGAGTTCAGTATATCGCGGATCTGGGCACCGCTGATTGTCGCCACCTCGACCGCATCGGCATAGGGCATCACGTTGAACCATTCGGTAAAGCTCAGCGGTCCTTTATCGACGCCGCGTGACAATCCGGTGGCGTTGAACAGCGCGAAATCAACCTTGCCGCCGGGAAAGCTGCCGGATCGCGCAACCAGCGTGTCATTCATGAAGTTGCCAATTGCCACTTCGCCCACATATCGGTCGGCAAAGGTCCGGTCGGTTGAAATCAGCGTATCATCCGCCACGGTGCCGATGATTTCAGCCATTTTGGTCTCAAGCGCCTTGATCATCGGCGCGATTGCCTCGGACTCGAATGCGGCATCGTAGTCGCCGTCCTGCTCAAGTGCCGCGAATTTCTCATCGTCATCTTTGACCCGAATATCGCGCTTTTTGGTGGCGTGCAGGGAAACCGAGCTGAACCAGTCGTCACGCCCCTTGCCTGCGGCGATCGACATGGCAATCTCACCCAGGTATCCGCAGCACCGGCAGGTCGTGTTCTTCATGGAACGGCAGCACCCGGTCATTCAGCAGGTCAGCCGCCGTGGTCGGCGTTTTGGTCGTGTAGCGCTTTGCATGTGCCACCTAGCAATAGGTGTCGACATAGGTCTGCTGGTAGACCTGCCCAACACCCTTGAGGGTGTCGACAAAAAATATGTCCTGCCTGCCGATATAACTAGGGTGGGCCGTTTCGATCTCGCCGTTGGCTTCGTCGTCCAGCCTCTTCTTTTCCAATACCTGCACCTGTGCCTCGGTTAGGATGTCGCCTTCTTCGGCAACCTTGGCCTCCAGCGCCTTCAGGCAGACTTTGAAGTTCGCCAGGTCGATCGAACACCCGAGGGCGAGGCAAATACTCTTTATTCTCAGCGGCCGATCGCCATGAACTAATAAAGCTGCTTTCCCTTGACCAGTTTTCACTGCGCCATAGCGGGAATGTCCCCTTCAATCTGAAGAGTCTGTGTCGGATAAGCGAGTTCGGTGCCTGATTTTTTCACCGCGCCCAGAGTGGCCAGGGTCAGGCGCTCGATTGTCTGCAGATATTCGTCGTAATCGGCACCCTTGGTCCAGACATAAAATAATATGTTGACCGAACTTGGGCCTATTTCATTCACGTAGATGTACTGTGCTGCCTCTTCGTCCAAATGGAAATCACCACTGTTTTGATGATGCAGCCTTAATTCGTCCCGAACGGTTTCGATCTGCTGCTGGGTTGACGACAACACCAATTGGACAGTTACCATAACCCGGCGGTGCTTGCGTGCGGAATAGTTCAATACAACCGAATTCGACAGGTCCGAGTTGGGAATGTGCCTGGGTATCTGATCATAGCCGACAACCAGGGTCGAGCGCAGGTCGATCCGTTTGACGGTGCCTATGAATTGTCCTTCCACTTGAATTGCATCACCGCTTTCGAATCGCTTTTCGCTCATGTTGGTCATTCCGGCCACAAAGTTGCGGATCAGATCCTGCGTCGCAATCGCCAGTCCGGCCCCCAACACGCCGACCCCGGTCAGGGCACCGCTGATGTCTACCTGCCAGACTTTCAAAAGCGCAGTCAGTCCAAACAGCAAAATCGCGAATTGACTGATCCGCTGGACCCAACTGGTTTCCATTGTCACCGACTTAACCTTGTCGGCAACCAAAATGGATACGAATGGGCCGCTGAGTCGATACCAGGTG
>DAOUQK010000386.1 GCA_030625695.1 Paracoccaceae bacterium
CCTGTTCTCACTCGGCGTTTGGTTTGATGATCCGCGCCTGTCCTTGACTGCATTTGTTCCGGGAATCGCCGCCGTC
The DNA here is from genome assembly GCA_030625695.1 of Paracoccaceae bacterium. Classification (GTDB taxonomy): domain Bacteria; phylum Pseudomonadota; class Alphaproteobacteria; order Rhodobacterales; family Rhodobacteraceae; genus NVQY01. The sequence goes on from DAOUQK010000386.1 coordinate 77, forward strand.
GGGGTCTATTTCTGGCTGATGCGCGAAACACTCAGAACCAGTATGCGCAAACGGCTTGGCCTGTCGTTTTTGTTGATCCGCCTGTCCTGGGGGCTGCTCGCCCTTGCCCTGTTGACCGGACTGGCGTTGACAGCGGGCCTTCCGGTTCCAAATGGACCCGCCCTGTTCGGGTTTCTGGCTCTGGCAGGCTGGCTGCTTACCTTTCTGACCGGTGTCTTGCAGCGGATCATGCCGTTTCTGGCCTCGATGCACGGATCGACCCGGTCTGGCGCGCCTGCGCTGTTGTCCGACCTGACAGCCGAAACCCCCTTGCGGGCACATGTGGCCTGCCACGCCTCGGCGCTGGTGCTGGTCAGCCTTGGTATCGTGACCAATCAGGTGGCCGTGGTTCAGGTCGGCGCGGCCACCGGGTTCGTGGGCTCCCTCGCCTTTGCCGCCTTTGCAATCAATGTAGTGCTAAAGCTGAAAACACCCTCGTAACAGATCTGGCCTTTGCCAACAGGGCGTAAACCTCTTGCTGTTTGATTAAATAGGTATTAGAGTACTTTAATAAGCCTTTAACCAGATAACTTCAGGAACCGTCATGGATTTCACCCGCCGCACAGCGCAATTACTGCATGAGGACCACCGCGCAACCATAAAGGTGATCGAGGCATTGGACCAGATGATCGCCCGGGCGCGCAAGAACGCGCCGGATCTTACCGACCCTTCGACGCGGGCGGCACTAACTGCCGCCACCCACGCCATCGAAGAAGAAGTCAGTGTTCATTTTGCCTTTGAGGAAGACGAATTGTTCACCCGTCTGGAAGAGATGGGGGATGTCGAGATTGGCGCACATCTGCGCGACGAGCACGCCGCAATCCTGCCCTTGGGCAAAGAGGTGGCACAGCGTGCGGGGCGCGCACTGAAGGGTGGGTTTTCACCATCGGAATGGGGCGAATTCCGCACCATCACCGGTGAGTTGATAGAACGCATGTTTGCCCACATCCAAAAGGAAGAAATGGCGCTTTTGCCGATGCTGGACGAATTACTGGATAGTGAAACCGATATGGAACTGGCAACCAGCTATGGCGAAAACCACTGATGCAACAATGCAAGGGGCACCCGCATGACCGAAACAGTTGAAATCAAACCACTTGCCGCTGCCGACCTTGAGACGGTTATCAAAATTGATATGGCCACAAGCGGCATATCGCGGCGCGGGTATTTCGAAAAACGGCTGGCCGCCGCCACTGACCGGCCCCGCGACTTTGTCTATGTCGGGCTGCGATCAGGTGGGCAGTTGTTGGGGTTTGCCTTTGCCAAACTGGTAAACGGAGAGTTTGGTCAACCCGGCGCCAGTGCAGCACTGGACGCCATTGGCGTTGACCCTGGCCACACCGGCCACGGATATGGCCATCAGCTTTTGGACCGCGTCGAACAAGTTCTTGTGGCCATGGGCGTCGAAACCCTGACCAGTCAGGCAGAGTGGTCCAATAACGCCATGCTGCGGTTTTTCGCCAGTGCGCGCTTTGATCTTTCGCCGCGTCTTGTGTTGATACGCTCGACCGATGCAATTGCCCCGAAACTGGACGAGGACCGGGATGACATCTGGGATGATGAACCTGACTACAGCTCACCCGGGGGTGACGATTCTTCTGCCTTGTCAAATGACAGGGTACCGGTACGTACCCTTCGGGAAACTGATCTGCGCAAGATTATCTCTATTGATAGGGCCGCCACCGGCATTGACCGGGGCCAGTATTACCAGCGCAAACAATACGAAAGCCTGCACCAAACCGGCATCCGGGTTTCGCTGGTGGCCGAGCAGGATGCATATCCGGTGGGCTTCATTATGGCACGGGTGGACTTCGGCGAATTTGGCCATGCCAGCGCCGAGGCTGAGATGGATACCATTGGTGTCGATCCCGGCTATCAAGGCCGCGGTGTTGGTCAGGCGCTTATGGCGCAACTGATCGCCAGTCTTGCGATACTGAAGGTAGAGTCCGTGCGCACTGAGATCGATTGGAACGACACCGGTCTGATCACCTATTTCTCGGCAGCAGGGTTTGTTCCAGCGCAACGGGTCACGCTTGTGCGCAAATTGCAATAGGCTAGTCTTGGGTGCTGTAGGTGAGGTAAGGTCATTGGTGATGTAACCGCCTCCCGACAGAACCGATTAGAGGGTAAGAAAGGCCGCTATTCTTTTCTGATCCGCGCCGAGCGCATCGAGATAACGTTTGGCCGCTTCAACTCTGCGCGCCAGCGATCTGAACACAACGCTGCTTTCTTTGGACGGACCCTTCACCTGCCGCCGCCGCCGCCGCCGCCACAGGGTATCTTGACACCTCTAAAGCATCGAGCCTTTAACTTGGTCCATATCCGGCTTCACAAAAATAGTTCCAGCATTCCTGGAGTGTGAAGAGGTCACAGATTTCGGCAAGGGCGTCGAACATTTGGTCGAAGGTTCTGGCCCCAATCCTTCGCAGGTGTGCCTTGAGTTTGGAGAAGGCCATTTCAATCGGATTCAGGTCTGGGCTGTATGGCGGCAGGTAAAGGAACCAGCACCCAGCGTCTTTCAGAGCCTGCGCTGCAGCTTTGTTTTGATGCGTAGCGAGGTTGTCGCATATCACGACAGTGCCGGGATACAATTCAGGTGCCAGCACATCTCGGGTGTAGGCCTCGAATGCATCCCCATCCATTCACTGCCCGGCCAGACCGAAGGGCGCGCATGTTTACATGCATGAGAGGGGCATGACCATCCGCGACCTGAACCGCGCGTTCGACTGGATGTTGCCGGATGACGAGGCCAACACCGTGGCCGGTCTGGTGATCCACGAGGCGCAGATG
>DAOUQK010000358.1 GCA_030625695.1 Paracoccaceae bacterium
AATGCGCGTCGATTGAAGACGTCTGGGAACTTCACCTGGAAAAGATGAAAACATATGGGTTTGATCGTTTGCTCTACGCCACGACCAATTTCCGGACCCATGGTATGTGGGGCGACATTTCGGACATGCTTCTCATAAGCAATCACGAACGGGAAGTCATCGACACTATTGCCCGCTGGGGGGTGAACAATAAAGCTGCTGTGGTCCCTAGAGAGAAATTCGATCCCGGGGCCCATAGTTGGCGCGGTTTTCAAGAAAGGGAAGCCGCTGGTGAATTGACCGAGCGCGAAAAAGAGCTCAGTGCCCTCCATGCCAAATGGGAAATTTCTGCGGGCTATACTATCTGGTTCAGCGAAACCAACAATCGTAACAGAAGCGTCATCGGTCTTTGCGCGCGTCGGGGGATAACACAGGATGAAGTCGATTCTCTCTGGGAAGAAAAGGGCCGCGATATCTCTCTGCTCAACAACCTCATGCATCTCAAGATTTCGCAGCTGCCTAATATCGGCCGACGCAACCCTCTGACAAAACGTCAACGCGAGGTGCTGCAATGGGTCGCCGATGGCAAGACCACGAAGGACATCTCTCAGATCATGTGCCTTAGCCTCGCCACCGTGGAGAAACACCTACAGTTGGCACGCAAAACTCTTGGTGTCGAGACAACTGCGAACGCAGTAAAGAAAGCCTCGATTCTGAACCAGCTCTTCCTGATCGAAGTTGAAGAAATTGCTGGTTGAACTGCACAACACGTTATTTATCGGGGCGATTACCGGTGCAACGAACAGCAGGTGTCCGAATACGGCCCCTAATTAATCCGTGGCACCCGGCGCAGCCGTTCGGACGTGGCCCAATCGGGCCACCAGCCCATTCGCTCCAACCCGTAGATCAGCAGCATCACTACAATGATCCCCACCACCATTTTGAACATCGCAGGCGACGGCGGGTTGCGGGCCCAGCGGGACATGCGGATGAACCAGCGCATTAGGTAAACCGAACGGTCCCGATATAAGGCAAATCGCGGTTACGCTGGGCAAAGTCGATGCCATAGCCGACCACAAACTCATCCGGAATTTCAAACCCGACCCAATCGGCGTTGAAATCCACCTCGCGCCGGGCCTGTTTGTTCAACAAGGCGATGGTTTTCATCCGCGCCGGTTTGCGTGCGTTCAAAAGACCGGACACATGTTTCAGGGTATAGCCGGTATCGACGATATCCTCGACCACCAGAACATCGCGCCCCTCGATGGCACCACGCAGGTCTTTCAGGATGCGCACCTCGCGGGTGCTCTCCATGCCGTCGCCGTATGAAGACGCCTCCATAAAATCCACCTCGATCGGCAGATCAAGTTCCCGCACCAGATCGGCGATGAACACGAATGAGCCGCGCAAAAGCCCGACCACGATCAACTTGTCGGTGCCTGCAAATTCCTCGGCAATCTCGCGGCTCAGATCCTCGATCCGCGCGGCAATCGTTTTCGCCGATATTAACTCATCTATGACATATGGCCGCTCTGGCATGTTCACCCCCTTGAACTTTGACCTCATCCATACGACATCTCGCGCGCAAGCAGCAACAGGACATTGCGCACCTATGCCAACCCATTCGGAAATTCGCCCTCTGCCGCATTCGGCGCAACAGATGTATGATCTGGTGGCGGATGTGGCGAAATACCCGGAATTCCTGCCCTGGTGCGCCGCCGCCCGTGTGCGGGGCATCACCGATCAAGGTGCGTCCAAGGTGATGGAGGCCGATCTGGTGATCAGTTTCAAGGTGTTCAGCGAAAAGTTCGGCAGCCGGGTGGTGCTGTGGCCCGATGACCTTAAGGTCGACACTGAATATCTGGACGGGCCGTTCAAATACATGAAATCGACCTGGGCCTTTACCCCGACCGAAACTGGCTGCGACGTGCATTTCTTTGTCGATTTCGAGTTTCGTAATGCCATTCTGCAAGGCATCATTGGTCTGGTGTTCAACGAAGCCATGTTGCGCATCGTGCGGGCGTTTGAGCAGCGGGCAGCGGCGCTTTACGGCTGACAAACGTGCAAAAACCGGCTCGATAGCCCCATCATCCTTGGGTTTAGGCGCATAAGCAGATGATATACGTCGGCCTTTTGATGCTGGTTTCAGGCGCAACAACCTCTAACCTGCATTCCCCAAGTAACCTGGCGTTTTTGCGCCTCTAACAGCCGCTAATGTGGTATATTTCAGTATGTTAATTGGGCTGAGGGCGGCGGATTATGGATCACCTGGAAGGTGCAGACAAAACGGGTGATGTTTGGCTTGGTTTTGACCGTAGGGTGCGGTTGGAGTTCCATGGTTCTAAGATCAGTTCGGATGGTGGCCTGCTGCTTTTCCGGGAACTGGATGAGGTGCTCGGCCTGCAGGACATTGCTGGCGGAGCGTTGAGAGGCACGCGTACTGGCCGCAACCGTCCGCATTCATTGATAGGCCTGCTGCGCCAGTCGGTCTTTGGTCGGTTGGCCGGGTACGATGATGTGAATGACGCAGATCGCATGGCTCTTGATCCAGTAATGCGGCAGGTCGTCGGCGGGCGGGCTGTGGATGCCAAGGCCGCGTCGGCGACCAGCCTGCAAACCCGACTGATCAAGATTGGTGCAAGAGTCGTCCGTCATGCTCGCGCCATCACTTTCCAACTCGCCGAAGTCGCCATCAGTGGTGATCTGTTCCACCGCATCCTTGCAGCCATACATCGCCTGCATGCACCGCCGGTTACCGCATGACTTCGTCAGCGACAAAACCTGAACGAAAGCGGCTCTATTGGTCTGTCCGGACCGGTGACGTTCAGCCAAAAGCCGGGTCAAACCTGCGGCAGAGACCAGAAATCGGGCTCAGGCCGCGCGACAGATCACCGAGCAACGGCGCAGCTTGCCCAAGAGGCTTGATATCTACGCAAAACAGCGGCAGCATGCAGCAGAGGGCATCCTACTTGGGGAATGTCGGAAAAGGGAAGCTGCCGCCATGCGAGTTCTTGTGATCCGGTGTCTGGCTTCAATAATGGCCATGGTCTTTGGCCTGCAATTGGTTTGGGCACAAAACTCAGAATCATATTCGGTGCAGACTAAGGCACTTAAGGAAGCAGACCTTTATCTGTCGCCGTCAGTGGGCCAAGCCTATACCAGTTTTATGATCGGACAACCGTTTACGGTGCGCGAGGTTGTCAATGGAATGTGCAATGTGGGGGTTTCCGCTCCGGCCTATGTTTTATGCAGCGTGCTGCAGCCGCCACCCGGTGGATGGCCGCAGTCGACCGGGCAGACTGGCCCAACTTTCTTTTCCGGCGGCCCGGCGCGCCCGGACAGGGAGATCGTTGCAGATGTGCAACGAGAGCTGAACAGGATCGGGTGTTC
>DAOUQK010000150.1 GCA_030625695.1 Paracoccaceae bacterium
GGATCATCGGCGAGACCGCGAAAGTGCGGATCGAGGTGGACGCAGCCTTGGAAAACTATCGCTTCAACGACGCGGCCTCAGCACTTTATGCCTTTGTCTGGGGCAAGGTCTGTGACTGGTATGTTGAATTCTCAAAACCGATGTTGCAGGGCGATGACGCGGATGCCCGGGAGGAAACCCAAGAGACGATGAAATGGGTGCTGGACCAGTGCCTGATCCTGCTGCATCCGATCATGCCGTTCATCACTGAAGAACTTTGGGGCACCTCTGCCAGTCGCGCGCAAATGCTGATCCACGCGGAATGGCCCGACTACGGCGATGATCTGGTGGACGCGGACGCTGACCGCGAAATGAACTGGGTCATTGGTTTGATTGATGCCATCCGTTCAGCGCGTCAGCAAATGCACGTCCCTGCCGGGCTGAAAATCCCGATGCTGGTGAGCGAGATCAGTGATCAGGCCCGCGCCGCCTGGGACAGTAACGAGACGCTGATCAAACGTCTGGCGCGGATCGAGAGTTTGGAAGCGGCTGAAAACCTCCCAAAAGGCACAATCACTGTGGCGGCGGCGGGGGCCAGTTTTGGTCTGCCGTTGGCCGGTATCATTGATATCGCCGAAGAAAAGGCGCGTCTGGAAAAGACTTTGGCCAAGCTGGCGAAAGAGCTTGGTGGGTTAAGGGGACGTCTGAACAACCCCAAATTTGCCGCATCCGCGCCGCCAGACGTGGTCGAAGAAACCCGCGCCAATCTGGCCGCGCGCGAAGAGGAAGAGGCCAAGATCAAAGGCGCATTGGCGCGATTGGCAGAAATGGCGTAGGGCGGGGTTCACCCCGCCGCCCGTCCCGCGATTACTGCGCTTTCTCCAGCAACTCCAACGCCTCGGTTCCCGTCAGGCGTTGGTTTCCGGCCGCCAGATCAAACGGCGATTCACCCATTTGATTGCGTAACGACGCATCTGCCCCGGCATTGATCAGCACCATGATATTCTCGGGCCCGCCGAATTTGGCCACCCCGTGCAAGGGTGTCCAATCATTGGCCGTGCGGGCGTTCACGTCTGCCCCGGCGGCGATCAGCAGGCGTAACGATTTGGGCGTGCCCGCGCCGGATATGAAGTGGATCGGCATGCGGTTCCATTTGTCGCGCGCGTTCACATCCGCACCGGCCTGGATCAAAACTGTGACGACCTCGGCCGAGGCCGCGCCAACCCAGTACAGCGGGCGTTTGTCATCTGTTCCCAACGCGTTCACATCTGCGCCCGCATCGATCAGGTGCAGAACGTCGGCGGGGGTGGCGGTGGCATAAAATGTTGGGTCGCAGAGTTGTTGGCAATCTGCATAGGCGATGGTGGGGGCGCATAAAAACGCCGCAAAAAATGTTGATTTAAGTTTCATGGCTGGTTCCTCTTGGGGCTGCCGGCGGGGTGAACCCCGCCCTACGGAAATTTCGGGGGTTTGCCGGATATTTGCCCGGCGATCACGGCCATTTGGTCCGGTTTGCCGATTAACGCTACCTGTTCGGTCGATTCCGCCATAAGCACGTCGCCGCGCGATTCTGACTCGGCCACTGAAATCAGCCGCTTGGCGGCGCGGATCGCCGTTGGGCTTTGATTGGCGATGTGTTCGGCCATCGCTGTCGCCTCACCCAATGGGTCCTCCGACAACGATGTCACCAACCCCCAGCGTTCGCCCTGGGCCGCGTCTACTGGCTGCGCGGTATAGGTCATCTGGCGCAAAACATCCGAGCGCATCAGTTGCGGCAGCAACACCATGCCGCCCATATCCGGCACCAGACCCCATTTCATCTCCATCACTGCCAGTTTGGTATCCGGTGCGGCAATACGAATGTCTGCCCCCAGCGCCAGTTGCAGCCCGCCGCCGTAGACCGCGCCCTGTAAGGCCGCGATTACCGGCACCGGGACACGGCGCCAAACCAGGGCCAGTTCCTGCATGTCGTTGGTGTCGCCGTGGCTGCGGGGCATGATCCGTTCAGCCGGGTCCATTTGCGCGAGGGCCGCAAAGCTGGCCACATCCAGCCCGGCACAGAAACTTTTCCCCTCACCCGAGAGCACGACCACACGGGCGTCAGAGGTGGCGACTTCGCCGCCTGCGGCCAGAATCGCCTCGACCATATCGGGGTCCAGAGCGTTCATTTTGTCGGGGCGGGTCAGGGTAACAAACGCGATGTGATCGCGGTATTCGACGGATACGCGTGGCATTTTGGGGTCTCCTTGGACGTTTGGGCCAATTAGGCCCGATTGGCGGTTCCTTTGCCAGCGCGACGTTGGGGAAATCTTTGTTCCCGTTTTGTTTTAAATTGTATATGCTGGGATCACTGGGGTAAGAGAGAAAGGGTGAATCATGCAACAGACTGAAAAATATGAGATATTCAAGGCAATGCATAGCGAGGATGCCCCGTTTGTGATTCCCAACCCTTGGGACGCGGGCACGGCGCGTATATTAACTGGGCTGGGGTTTAGTGCATTGGCAACCACTAGTGCCGGCTACGCCTTTGCTGCTGGCAAGCGGGATTCGGAAGGGGCGTTGACACGCGATGAGATACTGGCCAACGCGCGCGCCATTGTTGCGACCACCGATCTGCCGGTCAGTGCCGATCTTGAAGACGGGTTTGGAGCGGCCCCCGAGGCTTGTGCGACATCTGTCGTCATGGCGGTGGAATGCGGGTTGGTTGGCGGCTCGATCGAGGACACTACCGGGGATAAGGACCACCCGATCCACGGGTTTGAACTGGCGGTTGAGCGAGTGGCCGCAGCGGCGCAGGCGGCCCGGGTTAAGCCGTTTTTGCTGACCGCACGGGCGGAAGGGTATTCATACGGGCAGGCTGATCTGGGCGAGACGATCCGCCGGTTGCAGGCGTTTTCGATGGCTGGCGCGGATGTGCTTTATGCGCCGGACCTGCCGGATATTGACGCGATCAGGACGGTCTGCGCCGAGGTTGACAAGCCGGTGAATGTGGTGATGGGCCTGAGCGGGCCGCTGTATTCGGTTGCGGAACTGGGCGAGGCCGGGGTGAGCCGGATCAGCGTTGGCGGTTCATTCGCGCGGGCCGCATTGGGCGCGGTGATCCGGGCTGCGCACGAGGTGTTGGGGCAGGGGACGTTCCAATATGCGCGGGATGCGGTGCCGGATGGTGAGGTGCGCCAGATGATGTCGGGCTGGAAGGCCGGGTTGCGTGGTTAACAGGGCTTGCCGTGGCTGTGTCGCTGAGGTTATCTGCCGGGTATGACATATCCACGCTATACCCCGCTTGCACAATCCTTGCCCGCATCGGTGCCGTTTGTTGGCCCGGAAACTCAGGAGCGCGCGCGCGGTGCGCCGTTTGAGGCGCGGGTTGGGGCAAATGAGAACGTGTTTGGCCCGTCGCCGCGCGCGATCAAGGCGATGCAGGACGGGGCTGCGGATATCTGGATGTACGGCGACCCCGAGAACTATGATTTGCGTCATGCGTTGGCCCGGTTTCATGGGGTAACGCCGGAAAATATCGTTGTGGGTGAAGGGATTGACGGGTTGCTCGGCTATCTCGCGAGGCTGCTGGTTGAGCCGGGAGATGCGGTTGTGACCTCGGCCGGGGCTTATCCTACGTTCAATTTCCATGTGGCCGGTTTTGGTGGGGTGCTGCATCTGGTGCCATTTGTCGACGATCATGAAGACCCAGGTTTGCTGTTTGCCAAGGCGGCTGAGGTTGGGGCGAAGATGGTCTATCTGGCCAATCCGGATAACCCGATGGGCACCTGGGCAAAGGGCGCGGATATTTTGCAGGCAATGGAGGGGTTGCCCGAAGGATGCCTGTTGATTCTGGATGAGGCATATGTGGAATGCGCGCCCGAGGGGACGGCGGTAAAGATTGATGCGAATGACCCTAGGGTGATCATTATGCGCACGTTTTCCAAGGCTTACGGGATGGCGGGGGCGCGGGTAGGCTATGGCATTGGCGCGCCTGAATTGATTTTGGCGTTCAACAAGGTGCGCAATCATTTTGGCATGAATCGTTCGGCGCAGGCCGGCGCGTTGGCGGCTTTGGCGGATACCGAATGGTTGGCGCATGTGCTGGCCGAGATTGCTATGGCGCGGGTACGGATAGGTGAAATAGCGCGGGCGAATGGGCTGACGACGTTGGCGTCAGCGACCAATTTTGTGGCGATTGATTGTGGGCGCGACGGGGCGTTTGCCAAGGCGGTTTTGGACGGGTTGGTGGAGCGGGGTATATTTGTCCGCATGCCGTTTGCAGAACCTCAGAACCGCTGTATTCGGATTTCTGTCGGCACCAAGGCGGACCTTGACGCCTTTGCGGCGGCATTGCCAGAGGCATTGAAGCAGGCCGGGATCTAGAGTTTTGTGCGTTTTGCACCTGTATTTCAGGTGGTTTGTTTCGTTTTGTACAAAAATTATTTGTTAAGGTTTGCGGACTAAAAACGTTTCAATCCACGATTCCCGAATCATTGTTTCAAGGAAAATCTGAATGGTTTAAAACGTCTGGTCGTAGTCGCCGACCAGCGGTTCGGTGCGGATAATCGCGTCAATGTCAGCGAATATCGCCCGCAGTTCTGCCTCGCTTTCGGGGCTTTCGCAAACCACCACCAGATTGGGCGTATTGGATGAGGCGCGAACCAGACCCCAGCCGCCGTTATCCAGGATCATCCGTGCGCCGTTGACCGTAACCACCTGGGTGATTTTGCGCCCGCCAATGGTGCCGCCATCGTCGGCAAGTTTGACCAGCTTTTCGACCAGGCGTTCCAGCACGATATATTTTTCGGTGTCGGCGCAGTAGGGTGACATGGTGGGCATGGACCAGGTTTTGGGCAGGGCGCGGCGCAGGTCGGACATGGATTTATCCGGGTTGCGGTCCATCAGTTTGCAGATTTCAACCGCCACGCGCATACCGCAATCATAGCCGCGCCCAATTGGTTCCGCCAGAAAGTAGTGGCCGGATTTTTCAAACCCGGCGAGGGCGCCGATTTCCTTGACCCGGCGTTTCATATGCGAATGGCCGGTTTTCCAGTAGTCCGCCTTGATGTCGTATTTCAACAACTCCGGGTCCGAGGCGTAAAGCCCGGTGGATTTGACGTCGGCGACAAAGGTTGATCCGGGATATATCTTGGCCAAGTCCCGCGCCATGATGACGCCGACCTTATCGGCAAAAATCTCTTCGCCTTCGTCGTCCACTACGCCGCAACGGTCGCCGTCGCCGTCAAAGCCAAGGGCGAAATCTGCGCCGGATGCCTTCACGCTGTCACTCATATCGTGCAGCATTTCCATGGCTTCGGGGTTGGGGTTGTAATGGGGAAAAGTATAATCCAGCCCATTATGGCTTGCCACGACTTCGACGCCGATGCGTTCGAACAGTTCGGGCGCAAAGGCGGACGCGGTGCCGTTGCCGGTGGCGCAGACCACTTTCAAAGGCCGGGACATTTTGAAATCGCCAACCAGATCGTCGAGGTAGGCCTCTTTCACGCCATCGACGTATTCATATGACCCACCGGGGCGGGGTTCCCCCTGGCCGTTCAGAACGATGTCGCGCAGTTCGTTCATTTCGTCCGGGCCATGGGTCAGGGGGCGTTCAAACCCCATTTTAACGCCGGTCCAGCCGTTTGGATTGTGGCTGGCGGTGACCATGGCGACGGCGGGCGCGTCCAGATGGAACTGGGCGAAATAGGCCATTGGCGACACGGCCGGGCCAATGTCACGCACCTTGATCCCAGCCTGCATCAGACCCAGCATCAGAGCGTTTTTTATCGACAGGGAATAGTCGCGGTAGTCGTTGGCGACGGCGATCTCGGGCTTAATGCCCCGGCGCATCATCTGGGTGCCAAGGCCAAGGCCAAGGGCGGTAATGCCGGGCAGGTTAATTTCATCCGGGTATTTCCAGCGGGCGTCATATTCGCGGAATCCCGTGGGGGTGATCATCGCATCACGCAGGAATTCCCAGGTGTTCTGGGTGACTGTGGGATTTGGTTTGGTCATTGGGAAATACTCTTGTGAATGGGGTCAGATTTGAATGGGGTTCGCCTTGGCAATTCGGTCCAGCGCCATCAATGTGTCAATCAGCGCAGACATCTGATCAAGGTAGATCATGTTGGGCCCGTCGCAAGGCGCATTATCCGGGTCTTGGTGGGTTTCCATGAACACCGACGCCACACCGATGGCGACAGCGGCGCGCGCCATGACTGGGGCAAATTCACGCTGACCACCAGAAGACCCACCACGCCCGCCGGGTTGTTGCACCGAATGGGTGGCGTCCATCACCACGGGATAGCCGGTTTGTGCCATCTGCGGCAGGCTCCGCATGTCGGCAACCAGAGTATTATAGCCAAAGCTGGTGCCGCGTTCGCACAGAAGGATACGTTTGTTGCCGGTGCTTTCGATTTTTGCGACCACATTGGGCATTTCCCACGGGGCCAGAAACTGACCCTTTTTGACGTTGATCGCCGCCCCGGTATTGCCGGCCGCCAAAAGCATATCGGTCTGGCGGCACAAAAAGGCCGGGATCTGGATGATATCGACCGCGTCGGCGGCCACGGCGCATTGCGCTTCGTTATGCACATCTGTCAGAACGGGTACGCCGATGGATTTGCCCAAGTCTGACAGCACCTTTAGTCCCGCATCAATGCCAAGCCCGCGTTTGCCGTCCAAAGAGGTTCGGTTGGCCTTGTCATAAGACGCCTTGAACACATATTGCGCGCCTGCCGCGTCGCAAGCTTCTTTCATCACGCCGGCAATCATCTGGGCGTGGTCGGCTGTTTCCAACTGACAAGGCCCGGCAATGATCGTTAATGGGCGCGTAGTACCGATACTAAGATCGCCAACAATTACATCTGTCATGGTTAGCTTGTTACCTGTTCCCGTAAGATCGACGCGGTTAGTGACAGCATCAGGTAAATGCCGGAAAAGATCAGGAATGCAAGCACAGTATTCTCGAACTTGCGCGGATAGCTGGGCTCCTGTGCTGCCACTGGTTCGACGTTGACGGCGAGGTAGCGCACCAGTCGGTTCGCCTCCATCCGGGTGGTTTCCACCTGTTGCAGTGTCGATTGCAGCATCATGTCCCGGCTGACCAGATCGGCCTGGGCCATCTGGATACGCACCGAAAGCCGCGCCAGAGAATTTTCGCCAAGCGACGCATCAACCATTTTGGCGTTCAGTCGGTCCAGCAACGCGTTCAACCGGCGGATATCGCCTTTGGCACCATCCACCTTGGCGCTATTGGGGCGGGCATTATCCTCTAACGCGGCCAATTGCAGGCCCTTTTCCTGCAATTGAATTTCGACGTTGTTGATCTGTCCGCGTAGCGTGGCAATCACGCCTTCGGGGTCCAGAATTGCGCCTTGTTGTTGCAGGTTCACCAGCGCCTCTTGTGCGTCGCGCCGCCCGGCCTGAGCCTTTTCAAAGGCGGCCACGGCCTCTTGCATCTGATTACCGCGTTTGGTTTGGGACAGATAGTTGACCCGGTTTTGCGCGAAATGGATCAGCCGTTCGGCAAATAACTGCGCCACTGCAGGGTCGGCGGCGCTGACCTCCATTCGGATCACACCTTCGGTTGGATCATAGCCGACAATAGTGTTTTTCGAGTAGATATTATAGGCCTGTTCGTTGGTGGGGTCTTGGGTCAGCCGCTGGATCGGATCAATCCATTCCTGAAGGAAATGCGCCTTATAGCCAGTGTCTTCGTCAAGGTCGATCATCGCCTCAATCGAATTCAGATACCGCTGGGTGGCGATGGCATCCTGATTGGTGGCAAACTGCGTGCCCGACAAAAGACCGCCAAGGCCCCCGCCGCCAGCCGAGTCCGCCTGAAGGATCAGGAATTCCGCCCGGGATGAATACATCGGCGTGGCAACAATAGCAAAATACCAGGCGGCAATCAGCGTCGGCAGGAACACAAAGAACGACACCCGCGTCAGCAGCAACAACATCTTGCGCTGGCGTCGCTTGGCGATGTCGCGCTGAATGTCGCTTATTTCACGGTTACGCTTGTCTGCCGGGCTCAATTCGGTCGAAGGCAGGGTTTGTTTGGCAATCGGCACGGTTTGCGGCAATTGCACTTTATCTTTTGTGCCGCTCAGTTTTGCGACCGCACCGCGCGCGGCTGTCATCGCATCAGGTGCGCCACCTTCATGACCGTCAGCGCCGCCCTGCGGCACCACCAGTTCCAGCATGTTGGTGCGTTTGAACGGATCGATTCCTATGTTGCGCAACAGGCGCACGGCATCGAAATCAGACGTGGCCGGCAGGTTGTGCTTTTGCGCCACCCGGCGGGCCATGCGCAATTGCCGACCGGTAAGACCCTCTTTGCGGATCGTGTCGATGTCGTTCTGCCCCTTCGCCTCGCGGGCCGAGGTCACTTCGCC
>DAOUQK010000140.1 GCA_030625695.1 Paracoccaceae bacterium
ACGGTGATATAGCGAAACAGGTTAAAAAAGTCGCCGCCGTCCGAGAGTGCTGCCAGCCAATAAAGCATGAGTTTTACGTATCCCCTTGATCAGTCTGAGCCGTGCCATGATCTAACTTTCGTATAGAGTCAACGACTTGCGCTAATTTCATTGACAGAGACCCCTTGGCCAGCACGATGTCGCCACTGCGCAAGCGCATGCCCATACCCAGGGCCATTTCCGCACTGGTTTCGGTCCAGTCACCGCGCCGGTAATCAGGCAAAGCGTCATATAGAACACGCATCAGCGGGCCAATACAGTGGACTTTGTCGATCTGTTCCATGCTTGGTAGACCTCCCAATGCGCGGTGCAATTCGCCCTCGTCCTGGCCCAGTTCTTTCATGTCGCCAAGAAAGGCGATGCGGCGGCCTTTTTGTACATCCGCTGCGGCCAAAACCTCCAGGGCTGCGGCCATGGAAGTTGGATTGGCGTTGTAAGAATCGTCAATCAGGTCAATGGTTTGATCCGTCTCGACCGGATCAAGCTGGATCACTTCACGCGCGCCGCGCCCTTTGTATGGGGTCCAGCGACCAAGGCTGATCGCGGCCAAAGCAAGGTCTGCACCCAGTGCGGCGCAGACGGCCAACGCCCCAAGACCGTTCATCGCGAAATGCCGCCCCGGAGTGGACAGTTTGAACAGCAAGGGCTGGTCGTTGGTCGCCGTCTTGATCTCTGCCTGGACCACGGTGGTGTCGTCGCTGACCTGCACGTCCTTGAGGACATAGTCATAGCCGTGTTCGCCAAAGCCGATATCGCGAATTTTAAGGTCAATTGCCTTGGCCACCAGAATGGCGGCCTGGTCCACATCGTTGTTTAGCACCGCAATGCCGCCCGGTTCCAGACCGTCCATGATGGCAGCCTTTTCGACGGCAATGTCAGCCACCGAGTTGAACGCCTCAAGATGGGCGGGCGCGATGGTGGTGATCATGGCCACATGCGGGCGGGCCTGACGGGCCAGCGGGGCGATCTCTCCGGGATGGTTCATGCCAATTTCGATCACGGCGTATTCGGTGTCTTTGGGCATGCGCGCCAACGTCAAAGGCACGCCCCATTGGTTATTATAACTGTCGACGCTGGCGTGGGTGCGGCCCTGATCGCCCAGCATTCCGGCCAGCATTTCTTTGGTCGAGGTTTTTCCAACACTGCCGGTGACAGCAACAACTTTTGCATCCGTTCGGGCACGCCCGGCGCGACCCAAGGCCTCTAACGCTGTCTGTACGTCCTTGACGATCAGCAACGGCGCATCTGCCGCCACACCGTCCGGAACATGGGTAACCATGGCCGCACCCGCGCCATTCTCCAGCGCCTGAGCGACAAAATCATGCCCGTCCCGGGCCACTTTCAACGCGACAAACATGTCGCCAACTTGCAGGCTGCGCGTGTCTATCGACACGCCGTTGACCTGCCAGTCCCCCCTCGCCTCGCCGCCAGTGGCAGCAGCGGCTTCAATTGCGGTCCAAAGGCTCATGCCATCCCCCCGTCCAGTGCGGCCACCGCGACGCTGGCCTGTTCCACATCGTCAAATGGCAACACATCGTCGCCGATGATCTGCCCGGATTCATGTCCCTTGCCTGCAATCAACAGGGCATCTCCCGGCCCCAATGCGTCCACGCCACGTATAATGGCCTCGGCCCGGTCGGCAACCTCTGAGGCCTCGCGTGTGCCCTGCATCACAGCGGCGCGGATCAGGCCTGGGTCTTCGCTGCGCGGGTTGTCGTCGGTGACAAACACCATATCCGCATTTTCCGTCGCCGCCTGCCCCATCAAAACCCGCTTGCCCGGA
Source organism: Paracoccaceae bacterium (assembly GCA_030625695.1). Lineage (GTDB taxonomy): Bacteria > Pseudomonadota > Alphaproteobacteria > Rhodobacterales > Rhodobacteraceae > NVQY01. The sequence continues at coordinate 1,823 of DAOUQK010000140.1, forward strand.
TCGCGGTCACCACCGGCACCAATGATCACCACGAGACGACCCATGACGTGTGGGCGCAGCGCCTTTAGCGCCGTGGCAATAGCGTCAGGCGTATGGGCAAAATCGACAAATACCGCAGCACCATTGGCGCGTGTCGCGGCCAGTTGCATACGACCCCGGACGGTGGTCAATTCGGGTAACGTCTCGAATATCCGATCGGGCGTGTCGCCCGTGGCAATCGCCAACCCGCAGGCCAGCAGAACATTTTCCGCCTGAAAGCCACCGATCAGGTCCAACCGTGTCTGGAACGGATCGCCCTTCCATGAAAACCGGATATCCTGACCCGTGGCATCAAAGCGTTGTGCCAGCAAAACCAGATCACCCACACCTTGGCCGATGGTCAGAACCTTCTGCCCGCGCGCCGTGGCAATGGCGCGCATTTCGGCTCCGCGTGGATCGTCGATGTTGATCACCGCCGTGCCATCCTCGGGCAGGACCCGGCGGAACAGCCCCGCTTTGGCGGCGAAATAGGCCTCGAACGTGTCGTGATAGTCCAGATGATCTTGAGTGAAATTGGTGAAGCCCGCCGCCTTTAGCACCACCCCATCCAAACGGCGCTGTTCCAGCCCGTGGGAAGAGGCCTCCATCGCCGCATGGGTAATGCCGTGGCTTGCGGCCTGCGCCAGGGTCCGATGCAGGGTGATTGGTTCGGGCGTGGTGTGCGCCAAGGGCGCGCTCCACGCGCCTTCGACACCGGTGGTGCCAAGATTGATCGCCTCGTGGCCCAAAAGTATCCAAATCTGGCGTAAAAAAGTAGCGACCGAAGTTTTGCCATTGGTGCCGGTCACTGCCACCATCACCTCGGGTTGCACGCCGAACCAAAGCGCCGAAGTATAGGCCAACGCCTGACGCGGGTCTTCGGTGACAATCAACGCAGCCTCGGAGTCGGCCAATTCACTTTCCGCCAGTGCCGCCCCAGCCGCATCCGTCAGAATCGCCGCAGCCCCCATGCGCAGGGCGTATTGGATGAATTCTCCACCGTGCACCCGTGTACCGGGAAGGGCGGCAAAGAGAAACCCTGACTTCACATCGCGACTGTCCACAGCCAACCCGGTGATCATCGGATCACGCCCGCCTTGTGCCGTTAACGCCAGTTGACCAAGTGATTTATCCGCCGCCATACCGTCCAACCTACTGCGATATCAGCACAATGCCAGAGGACTTCACGGGTGCCTCCACCGATGCCCCCGCTGACGCCCCCAATGACGCCCCTTGTGGCGCACCCTCGGGGCGCAGCCCCAGCAAAGGCGCTATCCGCGTGATCATCTCAGCCGCCACCGGCACCGCTGTCCAACCGGCTGTGCGGCGCGTTTCGCCGTAGGTGAACACCGATGCTTCGTCCAGCGACACTACAACCACAAACTTCGGATCATGCGCCGGGAACATCGCCGCAAACGTCGAGATCACCTTGTTGTCGTAATATCCCCCGCGCGGTTTCGGCTTGTCCGCCGACCCGGTCTTGCCGCCGACGTGATAGCCGGGAACTTCGCCTAAACTGGCGGTGCCTTCGGTCACCACCCTGCGCAGCATCACCCGTGCCTGTGCCGCTGATTGCGCCGACATCACGCGCGGGCCGTACTGCGGACCGGTCTGTTTCAGGATCGTCGGGCTGACATAATGGCCACCATTGGCAATCGCCGCATAGCCTGCTGCCAGATGCATCGGACTGGTGCTTAACCCATGACCATAAGAAATCGTCATCGCACTCAGCTCGGACCAGTTTTTCGGCTGCAACGGCTTGGCGCCGGTCGCCTCGACTATCTCAAACGGGGTCGGGTCAAGCATACCCATGGCGTTCATGAAAGATTTTTGTCGTTTTGCGCCAATCTGTTGCGCCAAACGTGCCGTGCCAATATTGGAGGATTTGACAATAATCTGCGTGACACTCAGCTCACGTCCATAATTGTGGAAATCGCTGATCTTGAACTTGCCCCACTTTAGCGGGCCACGAATATTGATTATAGTTTCCGGGTTCACCAACCCAAGGTCCAGCGCCAAGGCGGCCGTAAAAATCTTGAACACCGAGCCGAGTTCGTACACCCCCTGCACCGCCCGGTTGAACAGCGGGCTGTCCGAAGGATCACCTTCGGTTGGCGGGCGGGGCCGGTCATTGGGGTCAAAGTCCGGCAGGCTGACACTGGCCAGAACCTCTCCGGTATGGACATTCATCACCACCGCCGTCGCACCCTTGGCGTTCATCAACTTCATGCCGCCGTAAAGCACCCGCTCAGTCGCCGCCTGTACGGTCAGATCAAGCGATAATTGCAACGGTTTGTCGCCATTGGCCGGGTCGCGCAGATAGCCGTCAAACTGTTTCTCCACGCCCGCCACGCCGATCACTTCGGCGGCGTGTACGCCTTCTTTGCCAAACGAAGCCCCGCCCATGATATGCGCCGCCAACCGTCCGTTTGGGTACAGCCGCATCTCGCGCGGGCCAAACAACAGGCCGGGATCGCCGATGTCATGTACCGCCTGTTTCTGCTCAGGCGAAATGCGTTTTTTGACCCAGACAAATTTGCGTTTGCCGCTGAAATCCTTGATCAGGCGTGTCTCGTCCAGATCGGGAAACACCGCGGCCAGACCTTTGGCTGCCGCGACAGGATCAACCATCAATGGCGGCTGAGCATACAGCGAATGGGTATCAAAGTTGGTCGCCAGAATGCGACCCCTTCGGTCAACGATATCAACCCGTTGTGCAACAATTGTGGTGCCAGTTGCACTGGCCAGTGGTTCGGCGGCGATAGACGTGGCCAACATCCCCATCCGCGCGCCAACAAGGGTAAAGGCGCAGATAAAAAACGCCCCAAGCATCAAAATGCGCCCTTCAGCGCGGGCCCGGGCGCGATCCTGCATTTCGACGTGACGTCGGCGGATATTCTCGGTCTCAATCGCATCAGGGTTTTCACCCATTTCTCGGGCCCGAAGGATGCGCGCCAATGGGCGCAGGGGGATGCGGATCATGGTTGTTGACCCTCATTTTGGTCACTGTTCATGGTCGACACATCAACCGCGTTATCAATCACCAGCAAAGGGTCCGCCGGATAGGCAACCTCGTCGACGCGTCCAAACTGATCCGGGCGCAGGGACAACAGGCCAAGGCGGTCAAAATTGATATCGCTCAGTTCCAGCAGGCGGTTGGGCCGGTTCAGATAGGCCCATTCGGCCCGCAAAACCCCAAGCCGCACCTTGGCCCGGCCAATATCGCGCTGCAACTGGCTGGTACTTTTCAGAACTTCCTGGGTGGCATAGTTTCCACGATAAGCCCACAAAGCCAGACCGAAGACTGCCATTGCAGTCAGAATATAGGCCAGACCTTTCATCGCTTGCTTTCCTTTAGTTGCGGCATGCCAATGGCTTTGGCGTCAATAGTGCCCGACGGCGCATCGGTGCGCTTTGCCACCCGCAGGCGGGCCGATCGTGCGCGAGGATTTGCGGCCAGCTCCTGTGCATCCGCCGAAATGGATTTACGCGGCTTCAGGATGAATTGCGGTGGTTCGGTCTGCACTTCAGGCGCATAGCGGTTGGCACGGCCGGCCTGTCCGGCGCGCGATTGCAAAAAGCGTTTGACCATGCGGTCTTCGATTGAATGGAACGTGACAACAGCCAGCCAACCGCCCGGTTTCAAAGCCCGCTCTGCGGCCATAAGGCCCTGATAAAGTTCGTTGTATTCTTCGTTCACCGCGATACGCAACGCCTGAAAACTGCGCGTGGCGGGATGCGATTGTCCCGGCTTGGGGCGTGGCAAACACCCTTCGACGATAGACGCCAATGCGGCGGTTGTGGTGATCGGGGCCTCTGTTCGGGCGCGAACAATGGCACGGGCGATGCGTCGGCTAGCGCGTTCTTCGCCGTATAAATAAAGGATATCGGCCAAAGTGGATTCTGGTGCTGTATTGACCAGATCGGCGGCACTTGGGCCTGAATCAGGCCCGGATTGCGACATGCGCATATCCAGCGGCCCGTCTTTCATAAAGGAAAAACCACGCTCCGCCTCGTCCAGCTGCATCGAAGAAACGCCAAGGTCCAGAACCACGCCGTCAAGTTCCTGCGCATAGCTGTCCATTTGGGAAAACACGCCTTGCTGCATCACCAAACGGTCGCCGTATTGCCCGGCCCAGTCGTTTGCCAGTTCAAACACCGATGGGTCACGATCAACGGCGATGACACGGTCGGCCCCGGCCTCAAATAAGCCGCGCGTATAACCACCTGCGCCAAATGTGCCGTCCAGCCAGGTGCCCTCAACCGGGGCAACTGCGTCCAGCAATGGGCGCAGCAAAACGGGGATGTGGGATTGAGACGGGTCAGGGCGGGCGGCAGCAGCCATGCCTTCATGCGCCTCCGGCACCATCTGCGCCAATGCCGTCCAACAACGACATGGGATCAAAATCGTCAGGCTGAGCGGCGAGGTAGTCATCGCTCTCAGAGGCGTCGATATCTTCGAATGTCGCGTTGTCCCAAATCTCAAAGTGATCGCCCATGGCCGTCATGGTCGCCAGGTCACCCAGTTCGATCTGTTCACGCCGGTCTTTGGGCAGGACAATCCGCCCGTCCCGGTCAACTTCGGTTTCCCAGGATTTACCCAGGATCATCCGGCTGGCCTGTTTGCGTTTCTGCGATCCGCGCGGCAAGGCGCGGATGTTGGCTTCGATGTCGGACATGTCGTCGATTGTATAAGCTTGCAGGCAGTTTTTCAGATGCGGGCCATACAGCACCACCATGCGTGGGGTGGCCCGCTTTTCCGGATAATCAGGGTCGCCGGATTCAAGCACACGACGAAAATCGGCAGGGATCGACATGCGCCCCTTACCGTCAACCTTTTGGTTGAACTCGCCTCTGAAACTCTGAACCACGCCTTTGTCGTCCCTGTTGTATCCGCGCCTCTTTCGGTTTGTGCGCTGTGAAAATTTGCCCCCATAAAAATGAGGAAACGGCGGTTTGATCTGCTGCCACTGATCAAACCACCGCCCTCGTCCCGCTGAGCGGGGTGTCCAGCTGCGCGCGCCATCTGGGGGGATGTCTGCTCGCTCACGCGCCGGATCTCTTGGTCCGATGAAACCGAAGGTGCCTGTATGAAACCTTGTTATTAAGTCTTGGGGTCGTTTGGTGCCCCGTTTGCCTTGTTCTCATCTGGTATCAATGGAATGCCATGGTACTTCATGGAAATCAACATATTTTTATTAGAGTATCGTCATTTCAACCGACACCCCTTGATAATAATACTTTACTGAACTTTATACAATCCACCAATCTGGCTAGCAATAGCTTAATTTCGGCAAGCCAACACCATATGTTGTGTTATAAAAATATTTCACCGAAAGTTCCATAAATTCCCAAGGCATGGAAAATTTATTCTGACAGCAAGGTGTGTTCCGTATATGTTCCAGAGCTTTGCACAGATACCCCCCTCATCAGGCGGCGATTCCTCCGAATTTCATCAGCGATTCGGCTTGTTCTGGCCTGCTGACTTATAAAGCCAGTAGCGATGCCCGCTTTGTCCCATCTATTCCCACGCCCGCAAGCAGCCTGATTTTGACCCGGATATGCGCCGCGCGCATTACGCATGCATTTGCTGCATGGCGGCATTGCGGAGTCATCTATTGTGCAAGTGCAGCATAACCCTATCTTGTTAGCAAGAAGGCGCACAACGCCGATCACACATTAACACAAGGACTTGACCCATGGCCTCCACCACTCACTTCTCAAACACCCGTGGCAATTTCCTTGCCCCGCTGACATCTTGGTTTCATTCTGTTCGTGAGCAATTTGCACGTCGGCGCAGCTATCGCCGGACGCTGAACGAGTTGTCAACGCTAAGCACAAATCAGCTGGCCGATCTGGGTTTGCACCGGTCTTCCTTGCGCCAATCAGCGTACAACGCAGTATACCACCAGCTTCACTAAGCCGGACCAAGCAACATCAGACCTGCTCCTCCTCCCTGGAAAAGGTCTGATAAAACGCGGTGATGTCTCCTCCCTGACGTCACCGCGCAAAATACCGGGGTAATACCCGGGTTCGAACGCGCCGGGGCTTTCCTCCCCCCCTTAAGCACGGCGCGACAAGAGAACGGCGGCCTCTCCCTCCCGGAGTGCCGCCGTTTTTTGTTGCCGCAAAAGTATTTGAATCAGAACGGAATATCGTCGCTGGTGGTGACGAACCGGGCGACGATCTTTTTGATCCCGGCCTTTTCAAAGTTGATTTCAAGCTTATCACCCTCAATCCCCACAACCGCGCCATAACCGAACTTTTGATGAAACACCCGTTCACCAACCGTGAAGCTGGATGTGGCATTCAGGTCAATCACCGTATTCTTCGCCGCGCGTGGCTGCGACATACCCCATTCTCCAGCGCGTTTCTGCAACCGTTTCCAGCCGGGTGAATTATACCCGTCCGCCGCAGCAACCCGTTCTTCGATGCTGTTCCCGGACTTTGCAGGTTTACCCGCTGCGCCAAAATTACCGCCATAAAGCCCGGGAGGGGTCAGCACATCCACATGTTCAGTCGGCAGTTCGTCGATAAACCGTGACGGCAAGGCAGATTGCCATTGGCCAAACACCATCCGGTTGGCGGCAAATGACACCGTACACAGTTCTTCAGCCCTTGTGATGCCAACATAAGCCAGACGGCGTTCTTCCTCTAAGCCCTTGAGGCCACTTTCATCCATGCTGCGTTGGGACGGGAACAACCCGTCTTCCCAGCCCGGCAGGAATATGGCGGGAAATTCCAGCCCCTTGGC
>DAOUQK010000160.1 GCA_030625695.1 Paracoccaceae bacterium
CAGGTGGAAATGGGTGAACGTATGGCGCACCTCTTCCGGCAAAGTCACCCAATCGGCAGGAAATGGCGGCGTATCCTGTGGCGCTTCATTCCATTCGCTTGTGGGCCAGCCCAGCATGCCGCCCAAAAGCCCCTTGTCCGGCCGACGTTCCAGAATCCAGCCTCCGGTCGGGTCTTGCGCCAAATAGACAAACCCTTGCCGGACTGGTTTGGGCTTTTTCTGCAATCGTTTCGGCAGATCCATTGCGGTTCCGGCTTTTCGGGCAGCGCAGGCATCGCTAAGCGGGCACAGCCCGCAAACAGGTTTGCGCACCGTGCAAACCGTCGCCCCCAGGTCCATCACCGCCTGTGCATAATCGCCCGGTCGGGTTTCCGGCGTAAGGCCGGCGGCTTTGGCCTTCAATGCAGGCTTAACGCTGGGCAGCGGTTCTGAGAGGTTGAACAGCCGTGCCATGACCCGCTCAACATTTCCGTCCACCACGGTTTCGGAGTGATCAAAGGCAATCGCGGCAATCGCGGCGGCGGTATATGGTCCGATCCCCGGCAACCCCAGCAATTGGTCGTAAGTATCCGGGAACATCCCGCCGTGCGTCCCGCTTACCACCCGCGCGCATTTCAACAGATTGCGGGCCCGCGCGTAATATCCCAGACCGGCCCATTCCCCCATGACATCGCCGTCTTCAGCGCTCGCCAGCGCCATTACCGTCGGCCAGCGGTGTATAAAACGTTGGAAATAACTGGTAACGGCGGCAACAGTCGTCTGTTGCAACATCACTTCCGACAGCCAGATCCGATAAGGGTCAGGCCGCACCCCGGCGGCGCGGTCCTGTGGTGACACACGCCACGGCATGGCACGGGCATTGGCATCGTACCAGGCCAGCAAAGCGGTACTTGTGCCACCTGCATCTTTCGCCCTACCCTCACGCAATTGTTTAACCATCTGTTAAAGGTTCCTCTGGCCCCTGCCTGCCACGGGCGTAGAATGGACGCAACGACATCAGAACCACAACGGAGCCTTTCACCAATGCCAGCCCGGCCATCCACCACCCGAGGGTTCAAACGCACAGCCTCTGTGCTGAGCGACCGGATCAGGCGTGCCGGCGAAAGCCGGGGCTTTGCGGTGTCGCGTCTGTTGACCCATTGGGCCGAAATCGCCGGGCCGGAAATTGCTGCGATCGCCCGCCCCACCAATGTCTCATATGGACGTGGCGGATTTGGCGCGACGCTGACGGTGCTGACCACTGGACCGCAGGCGCCGATGCTTGAGATGCAAAAGGACCGGCTGCGGGAAAAGGTCAACGCGGTCTATGGCTATAACGCCATTGCCCGCGTCCGCATCACCCAAACCGCCCCCGAAGGGTTTCACGAAGGCCAGGCGCTGTTTAGCCCGGCCCCCAAACAACCCGCACCCGCGCCCGACCCGGAAATCGCCCGCAAAGCGGCCAAGGCCGTTGACCCGGTTTCAGACACAGATTTACGCGCGGCCCTTGAACGTCTGGGCCGGAATGTTCTATCCAATCCCAAAAGCTGAGTAAGAGGTACTTAATGACCCGTTTCCCCGTACAATATCTGGCACAAATCCGTGCGGCTTTCGCTGGCATCCTGCTGGTTATCGCTGGTTCTGTGTCCGCACAGGATGCCGATGTCGACACATCGACCATCATTGACATGATTCAGGGGGCCGAAGACGCGCCTGTGACAATTGTCGAATACGCCTCTTTTACCTGCCCGCATTGCGCGAATTTCCACACCGGGCCGTTCAAGCAGTTGAAGAAGGAATACATCGACACCGGTAAGGTGAAATTCATCTACCGCGAAGTGTATTTTGACCGCTATGGGTTGTGGGCGTCGATGATCGCCCGCTGCGCTGGCCCGGAAAAATTCTTTGGCATCATCGATCTGGTCTATCAGGGTCAATCTGAATGGAGTCGCGCCGGGGATGCGTCGTCAATCGTCGATGAGTTGCGTAAAATCGGGCGTTTAGCCGGGATCGACAATGACGCACTTGAGGCCTGTTTGCAGGACGGAACCAAGGCACAGACACTGGTGTCGTGGTATCAGGAACACGCCGAGGCCGACGGGATCACATCGACCCCCAGTTTTATCATCAACGGTAAAAACGTGGACAATCAGGCGTATTCGTCGTTTTCCGCGATCATCGACGCGGAATTGGGCAACTGATGGCGGCGCCTCTTGCGGGGCTGAAGGTTGTCGAACTGGCGCGTATTCTGGCCGGCCCATGGGCCGGTCAAACCCTGTCTGATCTGGGCGCTGACGTCATCAAGGTCGAATCCCCCCAAGGCGACGATACCCGTGCATGGGGACCGCCGTTTGTAACCCGCGACGAGGATGTTTCGGCCTCTTACTTCCATTCCACCAATCGCGGCAAAGCGTCGGTTACGGTGGATTTCTCGACCTCTGACGGTCAGGCGCAGATACGCGATCTGGTGGCTGACACCGACATTCTGATCGAGAATTTCAAGGTCGGCGGGCTGGCGAAATACGGGCTGGATTATGCCAGCCTGTCGGCAATCAATCCTGCCTTGATCTATTGCTCAATCACCGGGTTTGGCCAAACCGGCCCTTATGCCCACCGCGCAGGATACGATTTCATCATCCAAGGCATGTCCGGCCTGATGTCTGTCACCGGCGAGGCCGACGGCCAGCCGCAAAAATCCGGCGTGGCGATCACCGATATTTTCACCGGAGTCTACGCAGTGTCGGGCATCCTTTCGGCCCTGCATCAACGCCAAACCACCGGCAAAGGCCAACATATCGACATGTCCCTGCTGGACGTTGCCGTTGCGGTCACTGCCAATCAGGCAATGAACTATCTGACCACGGGCACGGCCCCCGGTCGGATGGGCAACGCCCATCCGAACCTGACGCCGTATCAGGTGTTCGATTGCTCGGACGGGCATATCATCATCGCTACCGGCAATGATCGTCAGTACCAACGCCTTTGCGTGTTGCTGGGACTGGATGACATGGCCGAAGCCCCTGAATTTGCCCACAATAGCGATCGCATCGCCAACCGCCGCGTCATGATTGCCCGCCTGAATGGGGCCACGGTATTGCGCAGTAAAGATGATCTGCTGACTGCCTGTGAACAGGCAGGCGTGCCTGCCGGCCCGATCAATACACTGGATCAGGTGATGGCTGATCCTCAGGTCATCGCCCGCGGCATGCAGATCGACCTCGACGGCGTACCGGGCATCCGCGCACCGTTCACCTTTTCCGATGCCACATTGGCATTGCACCGCCCGGCTCCTAAGCTGGGCGAAGACAATTAGGAGCTGACAATGCGTGACTTTCATTTCCCCGGGCGCTCTGAGGTACTGGCCAGCAACGGCATGTGTGCTACCTCTCACCCATTGGCCGCCCAGGCGGCAATCGACATTCTCAAACAGGGCGGTAACGCCATGGACGCGGCCATCGCCGGCGCCGTGTTGCTGGGGTTCTGCGAGCCACAGTCAACCGGCATCGGTGGCGATTGCTTTGTTCTCTGGTCTAACCCGGGAAACGATACGATCAACGCTCTGAACGGATCGGGCCGCGCCCCTGCGGCGGCAGACGCGGCGGCGATGCGGGCCGCTGGACATCAAACTATCCCCCTCGGCAGCGCCCATGCAGTGACGGTACCCGGTGCCATCGACGCCTTTTGCCATCTGTCTGAAACTGTCGGCAAACTCGGCCTCGACCAACTGCTGGCCCCGGCCATTCACTATGCCGAACAGGGCGTGCCCGTAGCCCCGCGCGTTGCATTCGACTGGGAAAATGCGGCAGGCACGTTGCAGGGCCACGGACGAAAGGCGTATCTATTCAATGGCCAACCACCCAACACTGGCCAGGTATTCCGTGCACCCGGACAGGCCGAAGTGTTACGCCGGATCGCCCGCGACGGGCGTGATGCCTTTTACACCGGAGAAGTTGCTGATGATTTGATCGCAGCGCTTGCCGAACAAGGTGGCGTGCATACGCGTGACGATTTCGCCGCCGCAGCCTGTACCCCCACAACCCCGATCAGCGGCACCTACAAAGATCTCGAACTGGTCGAGCACCCGCCCAACGGGCAAGGCGCAACAGCGATTCTGATCCTGAACATCCTGTCGCATTTCGACATTTCAGCGATGGACCCTTTGGGCGCGCTGCGTGTCCATATCGAGGCCGAAGCCACCAAGCTGGCCTATGACGCCCGCAACCGGTTCATCGCCGATCCAGATTTCACCACCCGTTTGGACCATATGCTGGCCGCCGAAACCGCGCAAAAGCTGGCAGCGCTGATCGACCCAAAGCGTGCCATGCCCGCCTTTGTTCCCGGGGCGGAATCGGTGCACAAGGATACGGTATACATCACTGTGGTCGACAAGGACCAAATGTCGGTGTCGCTGATCTATTCGATCTTTCATAGCTTTGGGTCCGGCATTGGGTCGGAAAAGTTTGGCATCCTTTTGCAGAACCGTGGTGCAGGCTTTACCCTTGAGGCGGGTCATCCCAATGAAATGGGCGGTGGCAAGCGGCCGATGCACACGATCATCCCCGGTATGCTGCGTGAAAATGGCCGGGTTGTGATGCCATTTGGGGTGATGGGTGGCGCGTATCAATCGACGGGTCACGCCCGATTTGTGTCGAACCTGCAAGATTTTGGCATGGACCTGCAACAGGCGTTGGATATGCCTCGGGCATTCAACGACTCGGGCGAGATGAATGTTGAACGTGGCTATACCGCCTCGGTTCGTCAGGAACTGGCCGATATGGGGCACAATGTCAGCGTTCCCAATACCGCGATTGGCGGCGCTCAGGCGATCCGGATTGGTGAGAATGGCGTGCTGGAAGGTGCAAGTGACCCGCGCAAAGACGGTTGTGCGATTGGTTATTGAGGTCTGCGCAAACGTGGGTTTTCACCCACCCTACGATTGATCAGTAGGGTGGGTGAAAACCCACGTTTCCTGTCAGTTCAACTGAAAATGTAAAGGATAGGTTCCGTCCTCGAACGGGCCAAACATATCCGGAATATCGGGATGATCCACCGGCTCGCCAGAATAATCGGCCACCAGATTCTGTTCCGAAACATACGCGACATAGTAGCTTTGATCGTTCTCAGCCAGAAGATGATAAAACGGCTGTTCCTTGACCGGACGGCTGTCTTCGGGAATCGCCTGATACCATTCTTCGGAATTCGAAAAATTCGGATCCACGTCAAACACTACACCCCGAAAGGGGTGTTTTTTGTGCCGGACCACCTGGCCCAAATGATATTTCGCACGTATGTTCAACATAGTTTGCAGCCCCTACCCCGGGTTTTTACCCTTTTCAAGGCCCACTTGTCCATTAAATAGGCGGGCCATCCCGGAAACAGTCTGTGAACCCTTCTATGACAGTTGGATTGAATTTCGCCAAATTCAGGTTGCAAATAGGCACAATCACATCAATTCACCCATTCTGATGCCAATTTTGGTGTAAATGTGATTCCCTCCTTGGCCACATTGCGTTAAAATGCCCCAAAAAGGTTAAGAGGCAGATGAGCAGAACACTAGGCGCGATGTTGCTGGCGCTGATGCTGGCGTCTTGTGGGGGTGGGTATAAATCCGCGCCCAGCAACCTTGATAACGCGTGTTCAATCGCCCAGCAACGGCCGAAATTCATGAAGGCATTCAAAGCGACCCAACGCAAATGGGGCGTGCCGGTATCCGTGCAGATGGCCACCATCTATCAGGAAAGCAAGTTTCGCAGCGACGCCCGCACGCCGTTCCGGTATGTTCTTGGGGTCATTCCGATGGGCCGTCAAAGCAGCGCTTATGGCTTTAGTCAGGCGCTTGATGGCACTTGGGATCAGTACCGCAAAGAAACTGGGAATCGCCGCGCAAAAAGGAACAAAGTGAGGGATGCCAGCGATTTTATTGGCTGGTACATGAATCAAAGCCACGAGCGCAATGGCATTGCCCTTAATGATGCACGCAATCAGTATCTGGCCTATCACGAAGGTCAATCCGGCTATGCGCGTGGTACGTACAAAAGGAAAAGTTGGCTGGTGCGGGTTGCCGCAGATGTCGGCGCCCGGGCAAAAACCTATGACACGCAACTGCGCAATTGTCGCAGCTACCGGTATTAAAGTCTAACGGTCAGACGAATCTGTTTCCGGTTGAGTTGCAAACAAATCGCTGCTGAAATGCCCGCCGGTTTTCAGCCCACCCAGCACCACCGTGGTTTGCCCGCCGTTGCCGTCATTGATCGCCCATTCCGTTAAGGTTACCGGGTTATCGGTGAACTTCAAATCAATGCTGCCATATTCCGGATGCTCCGGATCAAGCGCCCGGACAATGGTTGCGGTGCCATCAAACCCGTGACCAACAACCATTTTCGCTCGGTCCAGATCGACCTTACGCGCCAGAATGATCCATAAAGGAGTGCGTTTCAGCGGATAGGTTTCGGGCGGTTCATTGGACTTGGGATCGTGAATGACCACAGCACCGGCGCCAGCAATGACCAGGGCCGCCTCTGGTGGATCATATTCAAACCGCATCCGGCCCGGACGATGGATGTAAAGCACGCCAGTCGAGCGGCTGCCATCGTCATTGATCTGTGAAAATTGGCTTTGCGCCGTCGTTATCGCGTTGAAATAGCCCGATATCGCCTTTAACGGCAGTTTTTCAGCGGCCCACCCGGATGGGGCCGCCATTGCAAGAATAAAGGTCAGAACGATACGTTTCATATCATTCAGATAGTCAGTTTCTGCGCGATTATAACCCGCATCATTGCTGTTCCGGCACCAGAATCTCACGTTTACCAACGTGGTTGGCTGGTGAAACCAGACCCGCATCCTCCATTTGTTCAACCAGACGCGCGGCCTTGTTATAGCCGATTGCCAGTTTGCGCTGGATATATGAGGTCGAGCATTTGCGATCGTTGATCACAATCTGAACGGCTGTGTCGTACAACGCATTTTCACCGTCCGTGTTGCCACCCAGCCCAAGAACCTGATCAATGTCACTGCCGCGCTCGCCATCCGGGCCGTCCAGCACGTTGTTCACGTATTCCGGCGGACCAAATCCTTTCAGGTGGGTCACCACCTCTTCAACCTCTTCATCGGACACAAACGGCCCATGGCAACGGGTAACCTTGGCCCCACCGGCCATGTAAAGCATGTCACCCATACCCAAAAGTTGTTCTGCGCCCATCTCGCCCAGAATGGTCCGGCTGTCGATTTTCGACGTCACCTGAAACGATATCCGGGTGGGAAAGTTGGCTTTGATGGTGCCGGTGATCACATCCACCGACGGGCGCTGGGTGGCCATGATCAGGTGGATGCCGCTCGCCCGCGCCATCTGGGCAAGCCGCTGGATACAGGCCTCAATCTCTTTGCCTGCGACCATCATCAGGTCGGCCATTTCGTCGACAATCACGACGATATAGGGCAATGCCTCGGGTGCGAATTCTTCTGTCTCAAACACCGGATCGCCGGTTTCATCATCAAATCCGGTCTGAACAGTGCGGCTGAACATCCGGTTCTTGGCCAGTGCCTCTTTGACACGGCCATTATAGCCTTCGATGTTACGCACGCCCATCTTGGACATCTTGCGATAACGGTCTTCCATCTCGCCCACGGTCCATTTCAACGCAACAACAGCCTTTTTAGGGTCTGTTACAACGGGCGACAGAAGATGCGGAATACCGTCATAAACCGACAACTCCAGCATTTTAGGGTCGATCATGATCAGACGACACTCGTCCGGCGTCAGCTTGTAAAGCAGCGACAGGATCATCGTATTGATCGCCACCGATTTACCGGACCCGGTGGTGCCTGCAATCAGCAGATGAGGCATCTTGGCAAGGTTGGCGACAATCGGATCACCACCAATGTCTTTGCCCAGCGCCAGTGGCAAATGCATGTTGCTGTCGCCAAAGTCCCTGGCCGCCAGCACTTCGCGCAACACACACATCTCGCGGTGTTCGTTGGGCAGTTCAATACCAATGACCGACCGGCCCGGAACCGT
>DAOUQK010000349.1 GCA_030625695.1 Paracoccaceae bacterium
ATCTACCAGACGCGACAGGGACATATCCGGTTCTGGTGGTTTTCAAGAAAGCTTACCCCCCCGCCAGGACATAAACACTTTGGTGAGGTTGAGGCCCGTCAGCCTTGCCGTATGTTTTCAACTACGGCGATTGCACGGGCAACGGCGGTGTTGATGTCCAATTCCGAGGTATCCAGCAACACGGCATCTTCGGCGGGCCTAAGCGGTGCTTCGACCCGGTTCATATCCCGGTCATCCCGGGCTTTGACATCTTCCAGAACTTGGCGTCGGCTCACATCCAGCCCTTTGTCGTGCAACTCAAGAAACCGCCGCTGCGCGCGTACTTCGGCGCTGGCGGTAACATAAAGCTTCACCTCGGCCTGCGGACAGATCACCGTGCCAATATCGCGCCCGTCCAAAACCGCCCCCCCGGAACGCCGGGCAAAGGCGCGTTGGAAATCAATCAATGCGGCGCGGACCTGAGCGATCACCGCTACTTTGCTGGCGGCCTGTGCCACATTGGGCGTGCGTAAATCACCGCGTTCCAGGTCTTTGGCCGTCAGCCCGCGGGCCGCTTCAATTGGATCAACCCCGGCCAGTGTCAGCGCGCCAACCGCCCGGTACAGCAGGCCGGTATCCAGATGCCCCATGTCAAACTGTGCCGCCAGCGCCTTGGATATCGTCCCCTTGCCCGCCGCCGCCGGGCCATCAACGGCGATGGTGAATGGTTCGGTCATCACGCCCGCCATTTGGCAAAACCTGCCTTAGCCAAAGCGATCAACAGGGCGACCATTGCCACCCCGGCCAAGGTGGATTTGGCAATGGTTGCCCGGCTGGCCGAGGCAATCAGCGCGTCAGTTGCGGCTTCATTTTCTACCAGCATCTGTGCCACCAGATGATTCTCGTAATAATCCGCCATGACGCTGCCGCCCACGACAAATACCAAAACCCACCGCAACATCGGATGGGTGACAAGCGACCAGAGCGCTCCGCCCAGAACCAACCCCAACAACGCCGGATAGACCATGTCCAACATCCGCTGCGGGCCTTGGTAAATTGCGCGGGCCTCATCGCTCAGGCTATCCAGAAACGCCCGTGCTTCAGCCACGGAATAGCCCGTGGGACGCAGATCAAACGCCATCAACCCGTCGGCACCGTCAGAAATGGCCGGCAAGGTCCAGAGCACCATTGCGCCATAAACCGCGAGCATCAGGGCAAAGACCAGCCAATATGCGCGTCGTAAGGACATTACTGGGTGTCGCGGCGCAACTGCGCCCCCAAGCTGGCCATCAGTGGTTCAAATATCGGGAAAGACGTGGCAATCGGGTTGCCATCATCCAGCGACACGGGCTTTTGTGCGGCCATTCCCAGGATCATGAACGCCATCGCAATGCGGTGATCCAGGTGGCTGACACAGGTCGCGCCCCCCGGCACATTGCCCGGCCCCATGCCGGTCACTGACCACCAATCGTCGCCGTCCTCAACGTTGACGCCGCAGGCGCGCAGCCCGTCTGCCATGGCCGCGATTCGGTCACTTTCCTTGACCCTCAGTTCCTTGACGCCCGCCATCATCGTCACGCCGGTTGCGTTGGCCGCGACCACCGACAGAACCGGGTATTCGTCAATCATGCTTGCGGCGCGCGCAGGCGGGACCTCGATCCCTTTCATATCAGGCGAAAACCTTGCACGCAGATCGGCCACAGGTTCGCCGCCCTCAGTCCGTTCATTTTCATAGGTCAGATCGGCCCCCATTTCGCGCAGGGTGGTGAATAATCCGGCCCGTGTCGGGTTCAACCCGATACCGGGCACAAGCACGTCCGACCCGGGCACAAGCAGGGCCGCACAAACCGGAAATGCCGCACTTGACGGATCGCGGGGCACGGCAATGTCCTGAGGGCGCAATTCTGGCCGACCAGTCAAGGTGATCACCCGACCTTCATCGCTTTGTTCAACCGTTATCTCGGCGCCAAACCCGGCCAGCATCCGCTCGGTATGATCCCGCGTTGCTTCGCGTTCGATCACCACGGTTTGCCCGGGCGCGTTCAGCCCGGCCAGCAATACGGCGGACTTTACCTGCGCCGACGGCATCGGCACTGTATAGTGCACAGGAACAGGATCAGCCGCGCCAACAATCGTCATTGGTAACCGTCCGCCGTCGCGTCCGACGGATTGCGTGCCAAACAGCGCCAATGGGTCGGTGACCCGTGCCATCGGGCGGCCATTCAGGCTGGCGTCGCCGGTAAACGTTGCGCTGATTGGCGAGGTTGCCATCGCACCCATGATCAACCGCACGCCAGTACCGGAATTGCCGCAATTGATCACTTGATCCGGCTCGGCAAAGCCGCCGACGCCAACGCCGTGTACCGACCAACTGCCGCCGCCATGGTCGATGACCTCAGCGCCAAAGGCGCGCATGGCATGGGCGGTATCCAGCACATCCTCACCTTCCAACAGTCCGGTGATGCGGGTCTCGCCGACGGCCAACGCGCCAAGGATCAGCGATCGGTGAGAGATGGATTTATCACCCGGCACCTCGGCCACACCTGTAAGAGGGCCGCAGGGGGCAGAGGTCATCGGGATCGCGGTCATGAGGCTTCCTTAAACTGGTTGTCTTCAAGGGAGTATCCAATTGGCTGCCCCCGGTCCAGCTTCAAACCAGCCCGTTTCCCTTCCATTGGAAATATGAACAGACCCCTCCGTTAACTGGTAGGGTGGGGTTTCACCCCACCGCCCGCCTGTGCAGGGTTTGTCAGACCGCCTTTTTAAGCGCCTCGACCAGGTCAGTTTTCTCCCACGAGAACCCGCCATCTGCTTCGGGTGCACGCCCGAAATGACCATAGGCCGCGGTGCGCTGATAGATCGGTCGGTTCAGTTGCAGATGTTCGCGAATGCCGCGCGGAGTCAGGTCGATCACCTGGTCGATAGCCTTTTCGATATCCTCTGGATTCACATCGCCGGTGCCATGGGTATCGGCATAGATTGACAGCGGACGGCTGACACCAATGGCATAGCTAAGCTGGATCGTGCAGCGATCCGCCATGCCTGCGGCGACCACGTTTTTGGCCAGATACCGCGCCACATACGCCGCTGAACGGTCCACCTTGGTCGGGTCTTTGCCGGAAAACGCGCCACCGCCGTGCGGAGCGGCACCACCATAGGTGTCGACGATGATCTTGCGTCCGGTCAGGCCGGCGTCGCCGTCCGGGCCGCCGATCACGAACTTACCGGTTGGATTGACGTGCCATGCAGTTGCGTCGCTTAACCAGCCATTCGGCAGGACCTCTTTGATATAAGGCGTCACAAGCGCGCGGATGTCGTCCGATGTCAGGTCAGGGTCAAGGTGCTGCGTTGAAAGCACGACCGAACTGACGCCAACCGGGGTGCCGTTTTCGTACATCACCGAAAGCTGAGATTTGGCGTCGGGACCAAGCGCCGGTTCGGTGCCATCTTTGCGTACTTCGGCAAGGCGGCGCAGGATGGCGTGG
The DNA here is from genome assembly GCA_030625695.1 of Paracoccaceae bacterium. GTDB lineage: Bacteria > Pseudomonadota > Alphaproteobacteria > Rhodobacterales > Rhodobacteraceae > NVQY01. The sequence continues at coordinate 3,465 of DAOUQK010000349.1, forward strand.
GAATACTGGATCGGTGCCGGCATCAGTTCGGGCGTTTCACGGGTGGCATAGCCAAACATGATGCCCTGATCGCCGGCGCCTTCGTCCTTGTTATCGGCCGCATCGACACCTTGGGCGATATGCGCTGATTGTTCATGCAACAGGTTGGTGATCTCA
>DAOUQK010000240.1 GCA_030625695.1 Paracoccaceae bacterium
AATGCGGGATCGATTGTTTGGCCTCGGTCAGGCGGGCGGCGATGATTTTTCGCATGCCGTTGAGGGGGATTTCCTCATACGCGCGGCCCTCGTACATGCGGGCGACGGCGTCGGCGGCAGGGCCGGTGGCGAGGGTTTGGGCTGTGGTAGGGGCGGCAGCGGGGGCTGGTGTTTTGGCGGTTGTGGCTGTTGTTGCTTCCACATCGGCTTTGACGATACGTCCGTGCGGGCCGGTGCCGGATATTTGCGACAAATCGAGGCCTTTGTCGGCGGCGATGCGCCGCGCGAGGGGGGAGGCAAAGACCCGAGGACCGGTTTGTGGTTGCGGGGCAGCGGGCTTCTCAGCGACCCCTGCGGGGGTCACCTCGGCACCCGCGTCGGGGGCCTTTGGCCCCTCCGGTATTGTTGTGGGGGTGGTAAGCGTGTCCGCCGTTTCGCCGTCTTCGAGCAGGAGGGCAATCACGGCGTTGACTTTCACACCTTCGGTGCCCTCGGGGATCATGATCTTGGTGATGGTGCCTTCGTCGACCGCTTCGAATTCCATCGTTGCCTTGTCGGTTTCAATTTCCGCCAACAGGTCACCGGACGACACGGTATCGCCTTCTTTGACCAGCCATTTGGCAAGCGTGCCTTCTTCCATGGTGGGCGAGAGGGCGGGCATCAGGATTTCAATGGGCATTTTAGGTATCCTTCACAACAATCCGGTCGAATGGCCGTCTTACCGTCCCACCTTCAGTTTTAGCCGTAACTGCGTCCATGATTATTTCTATATTTGATTCAATCCACATTTTTCTATCTGCAACTGATGAACTATCACCTACTTCATCATCGAGAAGCTCCCGAGGAATAATGACCTTGTGGCTTTGACCTTGGCCTTCAACAAAAAGGTAAAGATCAACTTGAATGTTGTTCCCGAAGATTTCTGGTGTTTGCATGGGCGCGTTTCCTTACCGGTAGGTCACTTGTTTCACCGCTGCAATCACCTCGTCGGTGGTTACCAGCGCGAGTTTTTCCAGGTTGGCGGCATAAGGCATCGGCACGTCCTTGCCGGTGCAATTGATCACCGGCGCGTCGAGATAATCAAACGCCTCTTGCATGATCACCGAGGTGATATAGCTGCCGACCGACCCTTGCGGCCAGCCTTCTTCGACTGTCACGCAGCGGTTGGTTTTCATCACCGAGCGGATGATCGCGCCGGTGTCCATGGGCCGCAGGGTGCGCAGGTCGAGGACCTCGGCTGAGATACCGTCTTCGGCCAGCTTGTCAGCCGCCTCAAGCGCGTATTGCATGCCGATGCCGAAGCTGACGATTGTTACGTCCGTACCGGTCCGCCAGATCCGGGCTTTGCCGAACGGCACGGTGTAGTCGTCCACGTCCGGCACATCAAAGTTGCGACCATAAAGGATTTCGTTTTCCAGGAAGATCACCGGGTTGGGATCGCGTATTGCCGTTTTCAGCAGGCCTTTGGCGTCGGACGCACAATAGGGCATCGCCACTTTCAGCCCCGGCACCTGCATGAACCAGGCGGCATAACATTGGCTGTGCTGGGCACCAACCCTTGCGGCAGCACCGTTGGCGCCGCGAAACACCATCGGCGCGCCCATTTGCCCGCCCGACATATACAGTGTCTTTGCGGCAGAGTTGATAATCTGATCAAGGGCTTGCACGGCGAAGTTGAAGGTCATGAATTCGACAATCGGTTTCAGGCCGGCATAGGCCGAGCCGACCGCGATGCCGGTGAACCCGTGTTCAGTAATTGGCGTATCAATCACCCGTTTGGGGCCGAATTCATCCAGCATGCCCTGACTGATCTTATAGGCACCCTGATATTCGGCCACCTCTTCGCCCATCAGATAGACATCTTCGTCGGCGCGCATTTCTTCGGCCATGGCGTCGCGCAATGCTTCGCGTACGGTCTGCGCCTTCATCGGGGTGCCTTCGGGCCAGTCGGGGGTGGCGTTGGGCTGGGGCGGCGAGGCCGGGGCGGTGGACACCTGTGGCGTGGCGGGGGGGGCCTCGGCGGCCCCTTGCGGGGCCTTCTCGGAGGTTCCGTCGGGGACGGCTTCGCCTTCTTCGACCAGAATGGCGATCACGGCGTTGACCTTCACGCCTTCGGTGCCCTCAGCGATCACAATCTTGCCGATGCTGCCCTCATCCACGGCTTCGAACTCCATCGTCGCCTTGTCGGTTTCAATCTCGGCCAGAATATCGCCCGAGGCGACGGTGTCGCCCTCTTTGACCAGCCATTTGGCGAGCGTGCCTTCTTCCATCGTCGGCGACAGGGCGGGCATAAGAATTTCGATTGCCATTGGTATGTTCCCCTTCAGGCCGTTGCTGGTTCAGCATAAATGTCAGTCCAAAGCTCTTCCAACGCCGGTTCCGGGCTTGCTTTGGCGAAATCGGCCGCCTTGTTGACCGTAGCCTTGATGTCTTTGTCGATGGCTTTCAGATCGTCCTCGGTTGCGTGTTTGCCGGTCAGCAGCAAGGTTCGGACGTGTTCGATTGCATCGCGTTCTTCGCGCATTCTCTGGACTTCTTCGCGGGTGCGGTATTTGGCCGGGTCAGACATGGAATGACCGCGATAGCGATAGGTCTTGATCTCAAGGATATACGGCCCCTTGCCGGCCCGCGCATGCGCCACCGCCTTTTGACCGGCGGCTTTAACGGCCAGAACATCCATGCCATCCACCGGTTCGCCCGGGATGCCAAAGGCCTGACCACGGGTGTAGATATCGGGGGTCGAGGTGGACCGTTTCTGCGCTGTGCCCATAGCGTATTGGTTGTTTTCAATGACAAAAATCACCGGCAATTCCCACAGGGCGGCCATGTTGAAGGCTTCATAGACCTGCCCCTGATTGGATGCGCCATCGCCGAAATAGGCGAAACTTACCCGCCCGTTGCCCTTGTACTTGTCAGCAAATGCCAACCCGGTGCCAAGCGGCACCTGCGCGCCAACAATGCCGTGCCCGCCGTAAAAGTTCTTTTCCTTGGAGAACATATGCATCGAACCACCTTTGCCGCCCGAATAGCCGCCTGCGCGGCCGGTCAGTTCGGCCATCACCCCGTCCGGGTCCATACCGCAGGCCAGCATATGACCGTGATCGCGGTAAGAAGTGATGCGTTTGTCTCCTTCCTCGGTGGTGGCTTCAAGGCCAACAACTACCGCCTCCTGGCCGATGTAAAGATGGCAGAACCCGCCGATCAATCCCATGCCGTAAAGCTGCCCGGCCTTTTCTTCGAATCGTCGGATCAACAACATCTCGCGATAGAACCCTAACAGTTCTTCGGCGGAAGTATTTGATTTCTTAGTGGATTTCTTCGCGGCCATGATGCTGCACCCTTCGATGATCAGAAGTAGTTTAGTGTTAAACTATCTAGTAAATCATTTCGGCAGCTCTGGCGAGAGGGAATTTCCGGCGCTTGAACTTCGTCCTAGCGAATGACGATTTCATCGGCCCGCAACAGCCCCAGAACCGAGCGGGCCTGCTGATCCAGCAAATCCAGGTCAAGATAGTTGTCCGACAACCGATGTGTCAGGTTTTCCATCGTGGCGATCTGCGCCTGTAACTGCATCAGATCGCGCTCCAATACTTTGGCTTCGGCGGTGATCTCGACCCGGCGAAACAGACCATAGTCGCCTTGCACGGCGGCAAAAGTGAAATGCGCACTTAGCAAGAAGGCGGCGGCGAAAAATAATAGAACGCCAAATTTGGGTCGGTTGGTTCTGGTCACGCAGGATCTGCCTCTGGGTGCGCCCTTGATCGGGCGTCTTCAGATACTATGGCACAAGTGATTCGCCTTGTGAATCCCTGTATTTACCGAATTTCACTCACCTGTGCGGACCTGTCGCCGAAATGCCGCGACGGGCGGTTTATCCGGCAACCGATGCGGCGTGGATCGACGCAATTGACGCGGCCAGACGGGCGTCAAACGCTGCCTCTGACTGGTCATTGCTTAACCCTTCGGCCAATGCGCGCGAGAAAGATGCGACCACGCCGCCGTTCTGCGCCAGCCGCGTATTCGCCTCGTCGCGGGCATAGCCGCCTGACAGGGCCACCACCCGCATCACACCGGGATGATCGACCAGCGGGCGGTACAGGTTGGCTTTTTCTGGCAAGGTCAGTTTCAACATCACCTGTTCGCCGTCCGGCAGCGCGTCCAGCGCCCGGGTCAGTGCATCCAGCAACAGGTCTTCGGCCTGCGCCTTGTCAGCGATGGATATGGTCACTTCGGGTTCGACGATCGGCATCAGCCCGTGGGCGCGCACCTGTGCGGCTACGGCAAACTGTTGCGCCACATTGGCCGCAATCCCCGAGGGCGAGGCGGCGTCGATCACCGAGCGCATTTTTGTGCCAAATATCCCGGCCTTGACGGCGCGGGTCAGCAGCGCATCCAATCCGTCGTTTGGTTTCATCAGGCGCACGCCGTCCTGCACATCCTCTAACCCTTTGTCGATCTTCAAAAATGGCACCACGTGCCGGTTTTCCCATAGGAATTGCGCCGTTGGTATGCCGTCAATTTCGCGGTCCATGGTCATTTCAAACAGGATCGCACCAATCACCTGATCGCCGTTAAAGGCCGGTGATTTGATGATCCGTGCCCGCATCGCATGCACAAGGTCGTACATTTCAGCATCCGAAGTCCACGCATTCGCCTCAACACCATATTGCTTTAACGCATTCGGGGTCGAGCCGCCGGACTGGTCCAATGCGGCGATAAAACCGGGGGCGGATGTGATCTGGGCGGACTGAATATCTTGGGACATGGGAACTTTCATTTTTGGCAATATCAGGCGGACCCGGTTAATGCGGGTCCGCCTGTTTTTATGTCACATGGGCCCCGGATTCAATGCGGGTGCAGCGTGCAAATCCATGTTTGCGCAAACATCTAAAGGCATCACCGCAGCAGCGACGGCACGTCATGCGCCATCCAGTCACGTAGCACGCCGTTGTCCAGACTTTCGGCCTCAAGCGCCCAGGCCTCGGCGTTGCCACGCAGGCGCATCACTTCGTTGATCTCATCGCGCAAGGCAGCCCCGGTGGCATCGCCGGTTGCCGCCGCCATCGACGCCCAGTAATAGGCCGCGCGCCAGGATCGCGGCCGCGATGTGCCGGTCAGATAATCCCGTGCGGCGCGGCGCATCGCGCCAAGGTCGCCAAACAACGTGTCATCAGTGCCGCCCAGAAATTTGTTCTGTGCGTCGATGATATCGGCGTATGGCACGCCCCGTTCGATCTGGTCGAGCAACGCCAATGCGCCGGGCTTATCCGCCGCCGCCGCCCGCAGGGCGTGGGCATAGGCGACAGTTGGCTGGCTATCGGCCACGGCCTGGGCGATCAGGAACGACGCATCGGTGTTGCCCTCTCGCGCCAATGGCCCCAGAAACCGCAGGCCCCCCGGCTGGTTAAGCGGCGCGCCAACCCCGGTGATCAGGGCGCGACCCAGTTCAAAGGCGTTGGCGGGGGGCTGTTCGGATTTAAACGCCGCCGCCAATTCCGGTACCGAAATACTTTGGTTCAGGGCCGGGGCGAACGACATGATTGTCGGGTTCAACCCATCAAATAATTCCTGAAATGCCCCTATTGAAGCTTCGTCCAAATGCAACGGCCCGCCTTCGATCTGTGTTGCAAGAACAATCCGGCGCGGTCCGGTATCAAACCCACCCGCAAGGGTTGCGGCTTGCCCGACAAAGGCGGTTTGTTGGTCGCTTAACCCGGGCGCGCCCCGGTTTGCTTCGGTCAACCCTTCGGTAAGACCGGCACTGACCAATTGCGCCATTGCCTCGGGTTCAAGCATATTTGGCGGCAACAGCTTTTTCGCCAGATCCCACCCACCCGCATCATCAACCGAAACGGTTGCGTGCGCCAGATCAACCGCAAACACCGGTTCTTCGGTGTCAAA
>DAOUQK010000024.1 GCA_030625695.1 Paracoccaceae bacterium
CCCAAGGAAGGAATTATTCGTAACGGGTTGGTCAAGGCCGGTGGTCACGGGGCCAAGGGCGAAGGCGAAAAGGTGATCTGTGTGCATCCGCGCGACATTGACGATACACCCGGCGCCAAGCGGGCGGTGACCGAATACAGCTTGATTGAGGCTGTCGCCAAACGGGCGGCCTGGATGGCGTTGTATCCGGTGACCGGGCGGACGCATCAGTTGCGCGCGCATATGGCCGAACTGGGGCATCCGATTGTTGGCGATGGTAAATATGGCGGTTCCGGGCAGGATAATCTGGGTGACGGGTGGGGCGCGCATCTGGGTGGGGATATCAGCCGCAAGCTGCATCTGCATGCACGTTCATTGGTGATCGAGCATCCGGTATCGGGCGCAAAACTGCATCTGACGGCACCTTTGCCGGAACATATGGTGCAAACTTGGGAAACCTTTCAGTGGCAGCCCAAGGATGCGCCGGATGACCCGTTTGAGGAGTTGGAATGAGCGAGTGGAAGGCCAAGCGGTTCTGGAAACAGGCGCTGGTGGTAGAGGATGGCGCGCGGTTTGCCGTCGAGTTGGACGGGCGGCGGGTAAAAACCCCGGCTAAGGCCGCGTTGGAGATGCCGACACGGGGCATGGCCGAAGCAGTGGCCACCGAATGGGACGCGCAAGAAGGGGTGATTGACCCCCGAGGCATGCCTTTCACCAGATCGGCCAATGCGGCAATTGACAAGGTGGCGCATCAGCATGGCGAAGTGGCCGACATGCTGGCCGGGTACGGTGATGCGGACCTGTTGTGTTACCGGGCCGAAACGCCGGTGGAATTGGTGGCGCGTCAGGTACAGGAATGGGACCCGGCGCTAGACTGGGCGCGCGACGAACTGGGGGTCAATCTGGCGGTTTTCAAAGGGGTGGTTCATCACCCGCAGGCCACGGAAAATATTGCCGGTTTGACAGCGCGGGTTCACCGGATGAACAACTTTCAACTGGCTGCATTTTACGATTTGGTCAGCCTTTCGGGCTCTCTGATTCTTGGCTTTGGGGCGGCATTAGGGTGGCGATTGTCGGATGACATCTGGAAATTGTCGCAATTAGACGAGATTTGGCAGGCGGAACAATGGGGTGCAGACGAAGAAGCACAAAAAATGAGCGAGATCAAAAGGCAGGCGTTTTTGCACGCAAAAGCCTTCTTTGACCTATCCTGACGCCATTTAACAATAATTCGCCGCTTTCCGCCAAGGAATGCAGAGTTGAATCATTGATTTTCATGATCCAACACTTGACGTTTGTTGATGAATTGGCACACAATTGGACCCACCGAACGCGTCACTCACGCGGGCGGTATGAAAATGGGTACGAATGTACCGGGGAGCCGCTGCAGCACGCAGCGGATGTATCAGGAAGAGGTAATCATGAATAAATCTGTATTTTTTGGCGCACTGACAGTGGCCGGTCTGGCCGCCGTTGCGGCGTCGGCGGGAACACTGGATGACGTCAAGGCGCGTGGCAAGCTGAACTGTGGCGTGTCCACCGGTCTGGTTGGCTTTGCGGCACCTGACGCCAGCGGTCGCTGGGCGGGTTTTGACGTCACCATCTGTCGCGCGGTTGCAGCGGCTGTTCTGGGTGATCAGGACGCGGTCGAGTTTGTACCAACCACCGGCAAGACGCGTTTCACCGCGTTGGCATCCGGCGAAGTTGATCTGCTGGCCCGTAACACCACATGGACCCTGTCGCGCGACGTGGACCTGAAGTTTACGTTCATTGGTGTCAACTACTACGATGGCCAGGGCTTTATGGCGCCAAAGGCGCTGGGTATTTCCAGCGCCAAAGAGCTGGACGGAGCGACAGTTTGCATCCAAACCGGCACAACAACCGAGCTGAACCTGGCGGATTTTTTCCGGGCCAACAATATCAGCTATGAGCCAGTGCCTATCGAAACCAACGCCGAAGCGCAGCAGCAGTATCTTGCCGGCGCTTGTGATGTGTTCACCACAGACGCATCCGGCCTTGCGGCGACACGCGCGGCATTTGAATCACCTGGCGATCACGTACTGCTGCCTGAAATCATCTCGAAAGAGCCACTTGGCCCGCTGGTTCGTCATGGCGACAACGAGTGGGGCGACATTGTTCGCTGGACTTTGAATGCGCTGATTTCGGCGGAAGAACTGGGCATTACATCGGCCAACCTGGCTGAGCTTTCTGCCGGTACCAACAACCCTGAAGTCAACCGTATCCTCGGTTCCGAAGGCAACATGGGCGAAATGCTCGGCCTTGACGCAGCCTGGGCTGCACGGGCGATCGCAGTTGGCGGTAACTATGCCGAAGTGTTCGAAACCAACATTGGTGAGAATACTCCGATTGGCCTGTCGCGCGGGCTTAACGCGCTCTGGACTGATGGTGGGTTGATCTACTCGCCGCCGTTCCGGTAAATACTTTCAGTCAAGGGCGCGGGGGAAACCTCGCGCCCTTTTCGCTTGAATAAGAAATCCGGTGTCTGAGTGGGGCCAACCCGCCGTTAACAAAAGCCGGACCTGACAGGGAATGTCCTAATGACAACATTAACCGATCCGCCGCAGGAGTCGTTTCGGCTCTCTATGCTGCTTTACGATAGCCGCTATCGTTCGATGACCATTCAGGTGATTGTGATGATATTGTTCATGCTGGGCGCCGCCTGGCTGATCAACAATGTCATCATCAACTTTGCCGACGCGGGTAAGACATTTTCGTTTGGTTTTCTGGGCCAGTCTGCGGACTATGACATCAGCCAGCGGTTGATCGAGTATTCTTCGGTATCGACGCATGGGCGTGCGGCGGTTGTTGGCGTTCTGAACACGCTGTTGGTGGCAGTGATGGGCTGTATCGCGGCCACGGTGATCGGTGTGTTTGTCGGAATTCTTAGACTTTCCAATAACTGGATCGTGTCGCGCCTTGCGGCGGTCTATGTTGAAAGCTTGCGAAACGTTCCGGTGCTTTTGTGGATCGTCCTGACCATGGCGATTGTGGCCGAGGCCCTGCCTACGCCCATTATGTTCCGGGGCGGAGAAGCCACGATGAGTCTTTTTGATACCGTGGTTGTATCAAACCGAGGGATTTTCATACCCAGGTTGGTGCCTTCGTCCTATGGTTTGCTGCTGATTCCGGTTATTATCGCTTCTTTGTTTGGGTTGCGGCTTCTGGGAAAAAGAGCGAATAGAATTCAGGAGAAGACAGGCAACCGTCCATCGACCCTTCTTGCGTCTATAGGGATTGTTGTCGTGCCGGCCGTTGTTGTATTCTTTGGCCTTTCGGCAATCTCTTCCAACAACCAGCAGGTATTCGTTACCTCGGGGGTGGGTGAAATAGGCAGTGTTTCTGACTTGGCAGAATCCGAAAAGCGCATTTCGTATTGTCATGCCAGCGGTTCAGCCGCCTCATTAAACGGATTGAGGCATCTGGAAGAGCTTGGGATTACCTTCAAGCGCAAGAATTACTTCAATATCTCAGCTGCGGAAACAGCACTTGCCACTGGTAAATGCGGATTGATGGCGACGTCGCAATCAGGGTCAGAACAAGTGGTTCAGCGCGTCAGCAGTCAGGTTAAGGACGGTGTAATCGTCAGCTCTTTTGCGGGCGAGTTCACCGAAGGGCGTGCGATGGAAATTGAATTTCCAGTCGTCACACAAAAAGGCATCGCCAAATTCGAAGGCGGCACCCACCTGCGCAATTCACTGATTGCCCTTTGGCTGGCGCTGTCGCTTTATACAGCCGCCTTTATCGCCGAGATTGTGCGGGCTGGTATTCTGGCCGTATCGCATGGTCAGACCGAAGCTGCGAATGCTCTGGGCCTGCGCTCGGGTAAAACTTTGCGGCTGGTTGTTCTGCCTCAGGCAATGCGCGTTATCTTTCCGCCACTGATTTCGCAATACCTGAACCTGACCAAAAACTCGTCTCTGGCGATTGCGGTTGGCTATATGGATGTGACCGGCACGTTGGGTGGTATTACTCTGAACCAGACGGGCCGAGAGATGGAGACGCTGTTGTTGCTGATGGCGGTCTATCTGGTCATCTCGTTGACGGTTTCAACGGCGATGAATGCCTATAACGAACGTACAAAGCTGAAGGAGCGCTGAGATATGGCAAACACTGAAATCTCCTTCGTGCGCACGGAAATGTTGCAGGAACAGGCACCACCGGCTCTGAATGTCGGTTTGGTGGGCTGGGTGCGCGGCAATCTGTTCCCCGACGTGCTCTCCGGCATTCTGACCGTGGTGGCGCTTTATCTGATCTATTCACTGCTGTCAGGGCTGTTGCCTTGGGTATTTGGCGGCGTGTGGAATGCAGGCTCGCTTTCTGAGTGTCGCGAGATAATTGCGGCTGCCCATGGCGAAGGGGCCGAGGCGGCCTGTTGGGCGGTCATCCACGAGCGTTTCTGGCAGCTGATGTACGGATTTTACCCGGACCATCTTTACTGGCGGCCTAATCTGGCGCTGGTTCTGCTGTTTGCAGCTATCGCACCGGTGCTGTTCGAAGGTGCCCCGCGTAAGATGTTCTGGATTACGGCGGCGTCACCGTTCATCATCCCCTGGCTGTTGTGGGGCGGCACCGTCTGGGTGCCGATCATGGCGGCAATGGGATTTGTCATCGGTTATTTCGTCTATAAACTGGTGGCACAGGTTTCCAGCAATCTGTTGGGCCTGATCGCCGGGCCTTTGGCGCTGGTGATCTGGTGGCTATTTCTGTCGAGCTATGCATCATCCGGGTTGGCCTCGGTCATCCCGCTGGAACTGGAACCAGTGGCAAGCCGTAAATTCGGTGGCTTCATGCTGGCCATTCTGCTTGGGGTGACAGGCATTTCCATGTCCTTCCCAATCGGTATCGTGCTGGCGCTGGGGCGGCAATCGAACCTGGTGATCATCAAGGCGCTGTGCGTCGGCTTTATCGAGTTCATTCGCGGTGTGCCGCTGATCACCCTGTTGTTTGTGGCCCAGGTGATGCTGTCCTATTTCCTGCCTGCGGGTACGGATTTTGACATCATCCTACGGGTGATGATCATGATTACCCTGTTTGCCTCTGCCTATATGGCCGAGGTGATCCGCGGCGGCCTCGCGGCCTTGCCCACCGGGCAATATGAAGGTGCGGATTCGCTGGGGCTTGATTACTGGCAGGCGCAGCGGTTGATCATCATGCCGCAGGCGTTGAAAATCTCGATCCCGGGTATCGTTTCGACATTCATCGGGTTGTTCAAAGACACCACACTGGTGTCAATCATCAGCCTTTCAGACCCGATTGGCTGGGTCAAATTCATCCAGGCTAACGCGGAATGGAACGGTATCGTGTGGGAGCTTTATGGCTTTGTGGCCTTTGTCTTCTTCCTCTTCTGTTTCGGTATGTCCCGTTATTCCATGTATCTTGAGCGCAAGCTTAAGACCGGCCACTAGTAAGGAAAAATAAAATGAATGAAGTAGTAGAACGCGAAGTTGACCGGTCAAAATTGCAGGTCTCGGACGAGGTTGCGATTGAAATCACCGGCATGAACAAATGGTACGGATCGTTCCATGTGTTGAAAGATATCAACCTGACCGTCAATCAGGGCGAGCGGATTGTGATTGCCGGGCCTTCGGGTTCGGGAAAGTCAACGCTGATCCGTTGTCTGAACGCGCTGGAAGAGCACCAACAGGGGCGGATTGTGGTGGATGGTACGGAGTTGTCGAACGACCTTAAGAACATCGACAAAATCCGGCGGGAAGTGGGGATGGTGTTTCAGCACTTTAACCTGTTCCCGCATCTGACTATTCTGGAGAACCTGACCCTGGCACCGATCTGGGTGCGTAAAACACCCAAGGGCGAGGCCGAAGAGACGGCGATGCATTTCCTGGAGAAGGTGAAAATCCCAGAGCAGGCCGACAAGTATCCCGGTCAGCTATCGGGTGGCCAGCAGCAGCGGGTGGCGATTGCCCGTTCGTTGTGCATGCGCCCGCGCATCATGCTGTTTGACGAACCAACGTCGGCGCTTGACCCGGAGATGATCAAGGAAGTTCTTGATACCATGATCGAGCTGGCCGAAGAAGGTATGACCATGCTGGTGGTGACCCACGAGATGGGCTTTGCGCGGCAAGTGGCGAACCGGGTAATCTTCATGGACGAAGGTCAGATTGTCGAACAGAACGAGCCGGAAGAGTTCTTTAACAATCCCCAAAGCCCACGCACCAAGCTGTTCCTGAGCCAGATCCTGGGGCATTAAAGGCGCGGCGGGGTGAACCCCGCCCTACGTCTCAAATCATCGGTAGGGCGGGGATTTCCCCGCCTTTCCTATGCCATAACCTCGCGTGGGATCGCGAAATCAATTGCCTGGCCCCTGTGCCATTCGACGTCCGCCCAACCTTTGATATCAAACGTTACAATCAAGGTGGCACAGGTTGGATAGTCGTCAAATCGCAGGTGATCGGGCGGGGTGCTGACCAGCTTGCCAGCAAACCCGCCAATCCCCGGATTGTGACCCAACATCAGAATTGTCCGTCCATGCCCAGTTGCCAGAACCCGGCGCATCTGGTCCGCACTGGCATGATAAAGGTCGTCGGTGAACGTCACCTCACCTGTCATGCCCATTTCTGCAATTGTTTCCCGTGTGCGGTGCGAGGAGGAACTGATCGTCTGATCCGGGGCCCACCCACCTTGGCGGAGCCAGTCGCCCATGGCCCGGGCCGATTTCAAGCCACGTTCGTTTAGAGGGCGGGCGTGGTCGATTAGACCGGGATGGTTCCAGCTAGATTTGGCGTGGCGGGTCAGGATCAGGGTGTGGGTCACTTGGGATGGAACGCCTTCATGTGATGGGCTGATTGTGCCAATTCCCGCCCGGCCCCGGCACTGACCGGGCAGGCAAGGCGAGAAGCACAGCCTTGACTCATGCAGGTTTGACCTGCCGCTGTGTCTAGATAGGAGTGGCACTGACCCAGATCATAAGGCGCATCTGGTTGTAGTGCATTAACCGGACAGGCATCTGTGCAGGGCCGATCCGGGCACGTCAGGCAGGGAGAGGCGGCATCAGGTGCCGGAATGTCCAACTCATCCCCAAAATGCAGGGCACCGCGAAATGAGATCAGAAGACCGACCTGATTATGCACCATCATTCCAACCGGACTAAGAAATGCCCGTTTCGATTTCAGGGCCCAGTCGATGAACGGTGCAAATGGCGGGCCGCCAAACGGGTAATGCGCATCGGCCTGAAAACTGGTTGCAAGATTGCCAACAACACGGGTTGACCAACGGTCTATCGGGTTGGGTTGCGCGTCTGCTGCTTCCTTGGATGTTTGATAAACTGGCCAGAACCCCGGCCCTGCACCTAACAGGATCAGCGTCCCAAATGGCAATCCTTTTGCCCCGCAGCGCGCCGGATGCAGCGCACCCATAACCAGCAGTCCGGCAGCCTCTGCCGCCGTGCATACCGCGTGGTATGTCACAATTTCCCGAACGGCAGGCGCAGCGACCAGCCCAGTTTGCTGGGCTTGTCATCCTGCCAACGCAATCCAATTTTCATGTCGTCGTGGCCCTCGGACGGTTGGGCCACGTAGGTGCCAAACATTTGGTCCCAGATCGACAATGAAAAACCATAGTTGCTGTCATGCTCATGGCGATGCACCGAATGATGCACCCGGTGCATATCGGGCGTCACCAGAACCCGCCGCAGGATTTTGTCGAACCACAGTGGCAGCGCCAGATTGGAATGGTTGAACATGGCTGTGCCGTTGAGAATGATCTCAAACAGGATCACCGCAACCGCCGCCGGGCCCAACAGGTAAACCAACCCGATCTTGAGAAACATTGAAAGGGCAATTTCAATCGGGTGAAAGCGGATGGCCGTGGTCACGTCGATATCGGTATCCGAATGGTGCACCCGGTGCAGTCGCCACAACAGCGGCACCTTATGGGTGATCACATGTTGCGCCCAGATGGCAAAATCCAGAAACAGGACGGTGACGATAACTTCGATCCATAAAGGCCAGTCAAGCCAGTTCAGCAGGCCCCAACCGTTTTTCCCCGCATCCACCGCAGCCCCAACCGCCAGCAGCGGCAATAGGAACGCCATCAGGCGCAAGGTCACCGTATTGACCACCGTCATACCCCAATTGGTTACCCAACGGGTGCTGCGCGGTTGGGTGCGCGACTTGCGCGGCACAAGGTGCTCGGCCAGCGCGAACAGGACAAACAGCCCCAGAAATATGCTAAGTCGGATGGTTGTTTCGTTTTCCATACATTCGATTTCGCGCATAGGATTAAAACAATCAAGCCCGTTTGCAACACGTTTACGTTAATCCGGCCTGATCAGCGATCCGGCACCTTGTTCGGTAAACAGCTCCAACAGGCAGGCATTGGGCGCACGCCCGTCAAGGATAACCACCGCCCGCACGCCGCCATCAATCGCATCAAGTGCGGTTTCAGTTTTCGGGATCATGCCACCGGCAATCACGCCTGACGCGGTCATCTCGCGAATTTGCGCGGTATTTAGTTCGGTCACAACGTCGCCCCCGGCGTTTTTGACGCCTGCCACATCGGTAAGCAGCAACAGCCGGTCGGCTTTGAGCGCCTTGGCAACTGCCCCGGCGGCGGTGTCGCCGTTGATATTGAACGTCTCGCCGTTGCGCCCCGCACCCAGCGGAGCGATCACCGGGATGGTGTCGTTGGCAAACAGATTGTGCAACAGGGTCGGGTCCATCTCTGCCGGGGTGCCGACAAAACCCAGCCTTGGGTCGGTCTGGTCACAAATCATCAGATTGGCGTCTTTGCCTGACAGGCCAACAGCCCGTCCTCCCTGACGGTTCAGCGCTTGAACGATGCGTTTGTTGACCAGACCAGAAAGGACCATTTCAACCACCTCGACCGTGGCCTTATCGGTCACCCGCTTGCCCTCAACAAACTCGGATTTGACGCCCAGCCGGTCAAGCATCGCGTTGATCATCGGCCCGCCACCATGTACGACCACCGGATTGACGCCAACCTGCTGTAACAACACCACATCGCGGGCAAAACTGTCCATCGCCGCGTCACTGCCCATGGCATGGCCGCCCAGCTTAATCACCACAATCGCGCCGTCATAGCGTTGCAGCAGCGGCAGGGCGTCAGACAGGGTTTTGGCGGTGGCAATGTTGTCGCGGGTCATATCCTGAGTCTTCATTTCACTGGTCCTTCTGACCAAACCTGTTACGCGCTTCAAGCCCACCTGCCAAGTGCTGCGTTGCAGATAGCGGCCTTGGTGCTACAGTCACTTAGGAAAAGCTGGAAAGGGCCCGCTGCCATGTCTCAGAAAACCATTCTTTTGACCGGTGCCAGCCGGGGTATCGGCCACGCCACGGTTCGTAAGTTCAGCGCCGAAGGCTGGCGGGTTCTGACCTGCTCGCGCGCGGCGTTTGCCAAGGAATGTCCTTGGCCGGGAGGCGAGGAAAATCACATTCAGATTGATCTGGGCGATCCGGCGGACACAATCAAGGCCGTCGGGGTGATCAAGGACAAGCTGGGCGGCAAGCTGGACGCATTGGTCAACAATGCCGGGATATCGCCCAAAGGCCCAGATGGAGAACGGCTTAATACGCTGAACACCGACCTGATGGATTGGGGTCGCGTGTTTCACGTAAACTTCTTTGCACCAGTGGTTCTGGCGCGTGGGCTGAAAGATGAATTGGCCGCCGCCAAAGGCTCGGTCGTCAATGTGACGTCAATTGCCGGCGCCCGGGTGCACCCGTTTGCGGGGGCGGCTTATGCCACGTCCAAAGCAGCATTGGCGGCTTTGACCCGTGAAATGGCGCATGATTTCGGGCCCATGGGGGTGCGGGTTAACGCCATTGCCCCGGGCGAGGTTGAGACCGCGATCCTGTCGCCCGGCACCGATAAAATTGTGGCAAAACTGCCATTGCAGCGTTTGGGACAGCCCGAGGAAGTGGCCAATGCCATCTTTTTCCTATGTTCGGATCAAAGCTCCTACATCTCAGGGGCCGAGATTGAGGTGAACGGGGCGCAACACGTTTAACTTAGTTGCGCGGTAGCCACGTCCATTATTGGCTTCGTAGGGTGGGTTTTCAACCCACCTAACCCGTTAGAAATTGCCAAGGAAGGTGGGTTGAAAACCCACCCTACGGAAAACTGACAAGTCTTGAACTTTTGGCGCGGATGCTATTCCAGAGTGGCGATGATTGCCCGCAACGTGGCAATGCCTTCGCCCTTTTCGGACGAGGTCAGCACCATTTCGGGATAAGACGCCGGGTGCTTGGCCAGCGCCTTGCGCACCTGGTCGAAAATAACGGTGCGATCCTTTTCCTTGACCTTGTCGGCCTTGGTCAACACACATTGAAACGTCACGGCGGCACTGTCCAGCAGCGACATGATCTCTTCATCCACCGGTTTGACCCCGTGGCGCGCATCAATCAGCACAAACGCCCGGCGCAGGGTTTGGCGCCCGCTAAGGTATTGTTTCAACAGGCGTTGCCAGCGTTCCACCACCGGTAAAGGTGCGTTGGCATAGCCGTAGCCGGGCAGGTCGACCAGATAATGACCCTCGCCTTGGGTGAAAAAGTTAATCTCTTGCGTGCGTCCCGGCGTGTTAGAGGCGCGGGCCAGCGCCTTAGTCCCGGTCAGCGCGTTGATCAGGGTTGATTTGCCGACGTTTGAACGCCCGGCAAAGCATACCTCCATCCGGTCGGCAGGGGGCAGACCGGACATGGCAACCACGCCTTTGACAAACTCGGACGGGCCGGCAAACAGCTTGCGGCCTTTTTCAGAGGTGAAAGTATCCGGGGCCTCGGCCATGGGGAAATTCATCTGCATCAGGTCAGACCACGTCTATTTCGTCGCCCTGACTTAGCAGGCCGGACTTTGTTACAATCGCATAGAGGCCGCAATCCTGATGTCCCCAGCCGGATTTGAGCGCGCCCAACGTATCGGCATCGCGCTCTCCGGTTTCGGTGTTGGCGGTTGTGGCCAGGCAGCGGGTGATGCGTTCCTTGATTTCCAGTTCTGCCGCACCAATGCGCAGAGTCTTGCCGATCCAATCCATTTCGCCCCAGGCCTCAAGCCCGTCAAACAACAGGTTGCCGCGCCAGCGCGTCGGTGAAATCTCCTGCCCTAACTGTGCCTCGACTGCGCGGTGGCTGGCCAGATTGATCAGCGAGACTGAGGCAAAATCTGTGTCGGTCATCGCCACCTCGGGTGCGCGGACCAGTCGGGCGGGCAGCATCCGGTTGCCATTGCTGATCGGCATGACCCATTGGATAAACCGGGCGGCCCCATCGTGATCATCCGGGGCAATGGTGATGTCTGGCCGGTCAGGGTGGGACAGGGTCAGATGGCCCTGACTTGGATCAACCTGCGATTTGATTGCCTGCAGACGCGGGGATTTCGCCGCGCGCGAAAATTCGTTGCATGGCTGCCAGCGCGGACGTTCAGTATCAAAACATGACCGTTCATGCGCCACCGCCCAGCGGCGATCCCACGGCAGGCATTCGCCCGCCGTGAGTTGCACCTGATCAATCTGTTCGCGTCCATGCGCCTTGATCGGGTGACGCCAAATCTCTGTGATCTGAGGCATCACTTTTTGCCTGCATCTGACTTGTCCGAATTGGTTTTACGGTCAAAGCTGGATTTGATGTTACCAAACACATCAGGTTTGAACCCCTGAGAGCGCATGATCAGATATTGCTGGGTGAAGGTGATGGTGTTGTTGGCGATCCAGTAAACCACCAGACCACTGGCAAAACTGCCCAGCATGAACATGAACACCCACGGCATCCAGGCGAATATCATCTTTTGCGTGGCATCTGTCGGGGCCGGGTTCAGCTTTTGCTGCAGCCACATGGAAATACCCAGCAACAGCGGCAGGATGCCGATGAATACAAGCGCGGTTATGCTGCCCGGCTCAGGTGGTGCGATCGGCAACAGGCCAAACAGGTTCATCAATGTGGTCGGGTCAGGCAGGCTGAGGTCCTGAAATGGTCCAAACCATGGGGCCTGGCGCAGTTCGATGGTGACAAAAATCACCTTGTAGAGCGAGAAAAAGATCGGGATCTGCATCAGGATTGGCAAACAGCCAGCGGCCGGGTTGACCTTTTCCTTCTTATACAGCTCCATCATGCCCTTCTGGACTTTTTGCTTGTCGTCGCCAGCGGACTTTTTCAGTTCCTCCATCTGCGGCTGGAGTTCCTTCATCTTGGCCATCGAGACATAAGATTTATAGGCCAACGGGAACAGCAGCGCCTTGATGATCAGGGTCAGCCCGATGATTGACCAGCCCATATTGCCGACCAGCGCGTTGATGTTGTGCAGCAGCCAGAACATCGGCTTGGTGATGAACGAAAACCAGCCCCAATCAATGCTTTCGATGAATTTGACAACGTCTGCATCCTGATATTCGCGGATGGTTTCCCATTCCTTGGCGCCGGCGAACAATTGTGTGGTGACGCTGATTGACTGACCGGTGGAGACAGTCTGGGTCGGCAACACGGCCTCGGTCTGGTAAATATCGCGGCGCTCGTCGTATTTGGCGACAGATTTAAAGGCGCTGTCTTTGGCCGGGATCAGGGTCGACATCCAGAAATGATCGGTAAAGCCGATCCAGCCGCTTTCGCTTACTTGCGTGACTTCGGCGCGGGCCCCCTCGCGCGGGTCTACTTCGAAATCGGGCATGTCGTCATAGTCGATCTCGGCGAGAACACCGTCGGCCATGGCCACGACGCCTTCGTGCAGGATGAAAAAGTTCTTCAGGCCCTGAGGTTCTCCGTGGCGGGCAAGAATGCCGTAAGGGGCCATGCTGGCCGTGCCAGCAGAGGTGTTTTCAACCGATTGGGTGACAGTGAACATGAAATCGGCATCGACCGCGATCGTGCGGCGAAAGGTGAGGCCTTTTCCATTGTCCCAGATCAATGTGACAGGGGCGTCAACGCCCAGCGTTGCCCCCGCTTCGACGGCCCAGACTGTATTGGCACCGGGCACGTCATCGCCCGTCAATCCGGCCCCGGGGGCCCAGCCATACAGCGCATAATAGGCGGCGCTGTCGCCGACCGGGGACAGCATTTTGACGATCTCGGCGTCGTCGTCGAGCGAGACGCGGTAGTCTTTTAGCGACAGATCGTCGATCCGTCCGCCCAACAGGGAAATGCTACCGGTCAGGCGAGGGGTGTCGATGTCGATGCGCGGCGTGTCGGCCTGGGTTTCGGTCGGTTGCGCGTTGGTGGTCGCATCAGCGGTGTTTACCACGGCGCCCGCGCTTGGGGTATTGGCGGCATCACCTGCGGTGGGTGCGGTCAGATCGCTGACTTCGGTGCCGTCCAACGGTGCCGGTTCCGGCGTTGGTGGCGGAAACAGCACGAACCAAACGAGGATCACCAGAAAGCTGAGCACGGTTGCGAGGATGAGATTCTTGTTTTGATCGTCCATCGGGGACAGCCACCTTATGCACTGAAAGTCATCGGTGGGTTCAACAGAGTGCAGCCCCAAAGGTCAAGCGGAATCGCCGTGACATAAGGCGCAAACCGCAGGGAAATCATCTGAAATCGTCCTATGCTTGGCCATTTTCTGATTTCCGGACTGGGGTGGACGAAATGTGATGCTACGCCATCCGTCTGAAACTAGGTGCAAGACTGGCCCGGCGGGCAGGATCGCATGGTAAGATATCGTGTTATTGGTCGCGATTGATACGGAATCAGTCGGCCCTTCGACCAATCTTTGGAACGCCCTGTAATTTTACAGTATGCGCCGCGATCCAATCCAGTGTCTGATCAAACGGCATAGGGCGTCCGATGCCAAACCCCTGAACGTGGTCACAGCCCAGTTGCGCCAGCAACGCGTGCTCGCCAACGGTTTCCACACCTTCCGCCAGGGTCTCCACTTCAAGCCGTTCGGCCATATCTAAAATGGCACCAATGAACCGTTGCTGTTCGGGGTCCTGATCGGCCCGCATGACAAACGACCGGTCAATCTTGATCCGAGAGACGGCAAACCGGCGCAGGGATGCAATCGAGGCATGTCCGGTGCCATAATCATCCAGATCAATACAACACCCCAGCTTGGCCAACCCGGTAATGTTTTTGCTGATCATGTCATCAGGCGCGTCTGTCATCACCGTTTCCAGGATTTCTATCGCAAGCCGACCCGGCTCCAGATCAAACCGGTCCAGTTCCCAGCGAATTTTATCGACAAGTGCCGGGTTACGCAGTTCATGGCTGGCGAAATTCACCCCCACTTGCGGCACGCCCGCATCCGCACTGTCCCAGGCTTTGAGCGCTGTCAGCGCGTGGTACAACATGACCTGGCCCAGACGTTCCAGCAACCCGACCTCTTCCATAACCGGCAAAAACGTGGTCGGTGATATCATGCCATGCACCGGGTGCGACCAGCGCGCCAAAGCCTCAAATCCCGAAACCTTGCCGGTGTCGGTCGATATCTGCGGTTGGTACCAAGGTTGGATCTGACCGTTTTCCAATGCCGCCGCGACTTCTTCGCGCAAATCGTTGCGTTCACGGCTGCGGCGGCGCATTTCGGTAGAATAGGCGCGGATTGTCGAAGGTCCGGATTGATGGGCATCCGACAAGGCGGAAATTGCCGCATCCAACCAATCCTGACCAGTTGAGTCTGGTGCCCGGCTGCGCAGGCAAAACCCGATCGAACAACTCAAATGGAGCGACAGACCATCCAGGGCAATGGCATCTTCAATATTGCTTTGCAGCCGCCCGGCAAGCTGAATGCACAGCTCCAGATCAAGTTGGCGCACCGGCGACAGGCAAATGGCAAACCGGCTGTCGCCAATGCGCGCAATGGTATCGCTGTCGCGCAAAGCAGACAGGATGCGTTCACCACTGCGCTGAGCCGCCAGATCGGCGGCGGATTGTCCGTGCAGGTCAATCAGATCGCGGTAGCTGTCCAATTCGAGCACAAAACATGCGGATTGACGGCCGGAGCTATGCGATTCCTCGAAAATCTCATCCACGGTGGCTTCGAATGCTTCGCGCAGGAACAGGCCGGTCACAGAATCACGCGGTAGGGGCGGGCGCGGACGAAATCCGCCAAACGCCCCGCCCAACGCGAACAGCAAAGGCAGCCCAAGGGCGACGACAACGAGAGTTGTTTCGCCGCCAAGCCAGAAGGCGGCCAGGGTTATGGCCGGCAAAAAGGCCAACACCGGTGGGCCGGTCAAAACCGGCATGACGTGGGTGCGTAGATGGGTCAGCAAACCGACGGGCGGCAATTGCATTGCGAAACCTTTCCCTGAGGGCAAAACATGCGCCAGCAAAGCCTAGCCGCAGGGTCTGACCCGGAGGTTAACGCGGGTCAGGTAATTCCGGCAATTTGTCGGAATTTCGCAGCAATCCGGCAAAGTCGAACAGTTTGGGGTCCAAAAGATGCGACGGGCGTGCGTTCATCAGGGCGCGGAACATGACCTGACGACGGCCGGGAGACGTGGCTTCCCAACCATCGAGGATCTGTTTGACTTGCTGACGTTGCAACCCGTCCTGAGAACCGCATAGGTCACAGGGAATGATCGGATAGTTCATTGCCCGGGCAAACCGGTCACAATCAGCTTCGGCAACATGGGCGAGGGGGCGATAGACAAACAGATCGCCTGCGTCGTTCAGCAACTTGGGCGGCATGGTGGCCAGACGGCCACCGTGGAACAGGTTCATGAAAAACGTCTCAAGAATATCATCTCGGTGATGGCCGAGAACCACGGCGCTGCATCCCTGTTCCCGGGCAATTCTGTAGAGGTTTCCACGTCTTAGCCGCGAACAGAGGGCACAAAAAGTACGCCCCTGGGGCACCTTGTCGACGACGATACTATAGGTGTCCTGATATTCGATATGGTGATCGACGCCGTTCTGGCTCAGGAATTCGGGCAGGACGGTGGCGGGGAAACCGGGTTGACCCTGATCAAGATTGCAGGCCAGAAGGTCAACCGGCAACAGCCCGCGCCATTTGAGTTCGTGCAACACGGCCAGCAGGGTATAGCTGTCCTTGCCACCGGACAGGCAGACCAGCCACTTGCCGCCCGGTTCCACCATGCCATATTGCTCGATCGCCTCGCGGGTATTGCGCACGATGCGTTTGCGCAGCTTTTTGAACTGCGTTGTGGTCGGGGCTCCGGCAAAAAGCGCATGGATTTCGGCGTCGTCATCAAGCATGAATCGGGCTTAGTAGAGTTGCGCAGAGTGAGCAAGTGCGTGCGGCCGGTTAACCAACAGAGGCAACACGCGGTCGGTATTGAACCGTTCGCAGGTAGATATACGGGCAGATATACCGGCAGATATGTCGTCAGGCATGCAGATGGGCATCTGGTGCAAAAAGCGGCAGGTGGGGCGGATATCGTCCGGTTTGTACAGGCCCGGAATGGGGGAATGACCGTTTTGTACACAGCATTTCGGGGTGGATTGGCCCTGGGAACAAGTGCTGGATGGGTGTCAGGTGTGTTGACCGAAGCCAGAACAAATGTGTCCAGGGCACTTTCGGGGTCATTCGCCATTGGACGATTTTACAATGATCCGGGTTGCAGGATCTGACCATCAAATGGGTCTGACGCAAAGCTGGACGATCCTGTACAGGTTGGATTTGGACAGCCTGCTGCCGGTGATGGGGCGTGGAATGTCCAAGATTGATCTGCCTGACAATCGGGCCGTGACGACTTGACTTGGATACCCGACAGACTCAGACAAGATTTCGGGCTAGTCTTGATCAAGAATGCATTCAACGGGAGAACTATGGATGATCAAATACGCAACGGCCATCGCGGCACTTGCAATTACTGCAGGGACGGCTGGGATTGCAGAAGAGTATTCAACCTGGGGTGAGGCGGGCGGATGGGCCATCCTTATTGATCCAGACACCGGAAACGGTTGCCTGATGCAAAAGCATTTCGACGACGGCACGCTTGTTCAGATTGGTATTGTACCAACCCGCGAAGGTGGATTCTTTGCCGCCTATAACCCGGAATGGACGGATATCGAAGATGGTGCCACCGGGACGGTAAAGTTCGACTTTCCGGATATACGTTTTTCCGGTGAGGTTGTCGGGGTTGCCAATGAGGAGCATTTTGGCGGCTATGCTTTCTTTGACAATCCCAAGGTTCCGCTGGAGTTTGCCAAGCGCAACAAAATGACCATTATTGGTGAGCTCGGCCGGACGATTGAAATCAGCCTGGCAGGCACGGCAAAGGCAATCCGGGCGGTCAAGGCATGCCAGGCCGAGCAACCCGAATAGGCCGACATCACGGATCAGAAATGGCCCGGATGAGGCGGCCCTGACAATTGGCGGTTACTGCAGTTGCCGCATATCCGGTGTGCAGGGTTTGCGATTGCCGGGCATAACGTTTGCCCCGTCCGCGCGTCTGGCGCGCGTGCCACCTGCGTGCAGCTTGAATTTGGGGTCTGACAGCTTTCCCGAAATACTGATCGGCCAGGCGCTGCGGGCCAGCGGGCGGCCCACGGGCCGGGGTTCGGCGCGCATCGAAATCGTGTCGTTGCGCCAGTCCACAGCACCGGCAATGACCATCTGGACGCTCGCGGTTTCCGCCACGATTGAGTTCGAGGAAACTTTGCCGCCCCGGATGCTGATCGGGGCGACAACACAGACGATGTCGGTGTAGCCCTGGTTCATCTCTTTGGAAAACAGCCAAGGGAATACGCCTAGTCCAGCCAATTCCAGCAGGCTGGTGGCAATTGTTCCCTTTGACATGGATGCAGTGGCGGAGCCGTACATTGAATTGATGAAGGTCTTGGGCGATTTACGGTTGCCAGTGATGTTGAACCGGGCGCGCAGTTTGCCATGTGCATCGATTTCAAGCCCGGCGGTTTTGAGGATTGCGCCAAGATCCCAGCCACTGGTGGCCCCGGATACGTTCAGTAACTCGGGGCTTTGGATCAGATCCATTGCCGCACTCAGGCTGAAATAGCCACCACCATAGGAGAATTCCAGCGGGCCGAACCGGGCCTTGGCGTCTTTGATGGCTAAATCACTGGTAACACTGGACACACCTTGCTGGCCGACGATCTTTTCAATGTCGATGCCAATCTCCAGGTCCAGTTTGGACAGTATTTCAGCCGGATCAACCAGATCGGTTAGCTTGCCGTCACCGGTGTTGGTATTTCCGCCGAGAACCAACGGTTCTTCGGGTTTGCCATCTGTGGGCGGGGCTGTTGCCTCTGCCATCTCTGGATCGGCCTCTTCGCCCAGAACCAGCGGTTCCTCGGGTTTGCCATCGCCTGACTGATCGGCGCCTGCGGCTGAATCCCCATCATTTTCGCCGCCCGGTTTCGTCAGGGAAGAGATTTCCTTGACCCAGGCGATTGCAGTTTTCAGATCGTCGATATGCAGGCTGTTCGAGCTGATCAGCCCCCGAACCAGAGACGTGTCATCTGTCTTTGATGTATCAAGTGTTGCGCTCAGACGGGACTCGCCTGCCAATACCGATGCCGTAGTGGTCAGAACCTGCCCCTTACCGTCAGCCGAGGCCGTGATTTCCAAAGCGCCGACGTCCACCGGATCGAGATCAAGTGCCGTCAGAAACGCGGCACCATCGGCAACATCCAGATCAAGGCTGAATGTGACGCCGTCCAGGTTGTTCACGTTCTCAATGGCTGTTTGCACGTCCAAAGACCAAAGCTGAGTACCTTCGGTATAGGCGTGCAATTTTGACAGGCTGATAAAGCCGTTTGCATCCGTGACCACAAAATCTGCATTTACCCGCCCGAAAGCATCGGATTTGACTTTGTCCATTCCCCGCAGGACCACTGAGGCCGGTGCCGTCAGCTTGCCTTCGAACTCAAGCCCTTTGAGTTGCAGAACATCGTTGAAATCGCCTTTTGCGACGACATAAGGATCATCAGGCGGGCCCATCTGCAACGAGATATCCAGCAGGCTCAGCTGTCCGGTTTCGGACCGCTTGATTTGGCCGATGGACACCGGGCCGATCTGGTTCAGTTCCTGATTGAAGGCGTTTGTGGTCAACACCAGATCCTCGAACTTCAGGGCTTTTGCCTGACTGACGATATGGGTGCTGAAGCCGTTCAGTTTCAGGTCTTTCAGTTCCTCGGCCCGTGCGGGCGGTTTTCCCTCGGGGTGCAGACGTGCGTCCACGGAAATGTCAAAACCGGTTGCGTCCAGCAGGTTGGCGATGTCACCGTTCACCGTGATCAGCTGGCCCTCGGAGAGCGAGATATCGGTTTGCAGATTGTCGACTTCCAGCAGGCCATCCTGGCGAAGCAGCTCTGCTGACAGGCGTCCATTGCCTTCCAGCACGCGTTCCAGCCCAAGAATATCCAGCACTTCACCGAACTCGCCAGTGTCCAGCGTCAGGGTTCCCGAGAACCCGCCGCCCTGATCCTCGGTCAATGCCTGGCCGTCAAAATCCAGACGCAACTCTCCGAATAGTGCTTCGGTGGTGAAGGGTTTTCCGCGCGGATATTTCCCGTCAATCGA
>DAOUQK010000056.1 GCA_030625695.1 Paracoccaceae bacterium
GCAGATTGGCCAAAGACTGGTTGGCCAAAGACTGGGAGAAATCAATCGAAAGCTCAAAGGCATGGATACTCATCGCCCACATCAGAACCCTGACCCGCAGAATTGCAAGGCATTGTAATCATGTGTAGAGTTTTGAATCAGACACTCAGGTCGGTTTGTGCAACAAAGCCTCAATTTGGCGAAGTCTTATTGCACCCCCATGAATTTGAGTATCTCACCCATAAAACGGGGCTCTCGCAAATTCAGTGTGTGGCCGCCCTTGTCGAACACTAGCACTTCATTGCCAGGTTCTCCTTCAAAGAGATCGAAGGTTAGCTGATAGTTCAAAATGGCATCATCGCGAGTCACGATAACAAGCCGTTCGGATGCTCCGGAATTTGGACTGTGCAGACCTTTGTAGTTTTCTATATCCTTTGGTGTGACGATCAATTCAACTTGCCGTTTTTCAACATAATGACGGCCAATAAATTGTTGCAACTGGCGATAGGGATCCACCACCGGATTGACCAGAAGCAACCTTTGAACGTTGTACTTTTGGGCGTAGTAATTTGCCCAAAAGCCACCAAGGGATGTTCCGACGAACGTGACATTTCGAGATTGCAGAACCTCCGTCCAGGCGGCGTCAAAGGCAATGTGATTGGCCTTTATGTCAAAATAGTCATAGTTGAAGCCAACAATAGAATAGTGTTCTGCCAAGGCTTCACGTAACCGCTTGTAGGCCCCATTGGGCATAGCTGACATAAACCCATGAAAAACCACGATTACGTCGTCTTTCAATACGCCTTCTTCAGCATGGTAAAGAGTGAATTTCTTGTATTTTTCGGATATCAATGTTGCCGCCCAGGATTTCTCTAGAGCAGTTGCAAAAAAGCTGATCATGAAAAACAAGAGCAGCCAAAATTTGAACTTACTGGGGTTTCGAAGATTTAGAATTCCCATACCCAATTCAAACCCAGCAGTGGAGGTTGATTTTTTATACAATATTTTCAATAGGTAGATTCCATTTCTTGTGAATTACATAGGCCAGAGAACCGCTGAAAAACAACGGCGCAAGCAACAAAATGGGCGGACCGATAACCAAACACAACAGAATTACGGCCAGTAAATTATAACCAGCGGGCAAAAGCCGTGCAGATATCAATAGAGCGGAGTACGGAATCAGATAGCACATAAACCAGAACACATCATTGCTGTATGCTCTCATTCCGCCCATTTCAGATCGAACGTCGAGCAGATTGAAAATCCATAACTCGTTCAGGTAAAGCAGGCTGCTGAAAAAGATAGCAAGCGCCTCTCCATTAGGATAAGGTCGTATTCTTTTTTCTGAAACGTAATAGTCGGAATACTCGTAAGCAGTTGGGTCGATACGATAACCAATCCCATCCAGAAAAAGGGTAACCAATAGCATTGGAACGACAATATAGTACAGGCTGAAGGCCCGCCTACCGATCATTGAAGCGGCTCCAGCCTGTGTTCTGTCAATCGACATCATCAGAAAGTATCCAGAGATCATAAAAAATGTCGGCACTGCAAAGCGTGGTGCTGATCCATTGAATCCCGGAATGGTGAGGTTGGTAAATTGCTCAAAGCTGAAATGGCCAAGCACGACACACACGGTCGCAAACAGCTTTACCAGTGTCAGATATTCGCTGTGTGACGTTCTTAAAGAAAGAGGTGTAGTTGAATTCTTCGTACTGTCGGGTCGCGGAAAATGATTCTCCAGTTTTTGAAGAACCCGGCTTTGTCGCAGGTCGAACCAGGGTTTGAACTTGAAGCACATTCTTCCGAGGGCGACAGAGAAAGCCAAAGTACCAAAAAACAATAGAGCTTGATGGATTAAATTGGTCCGGTCATACTCTGTCACAGCAACAACAAAAGCAAGAATTGGAAAGTGAAACAGAAAAACGGAGGTTGAGTATTGATTCACCCAGCGCAAACCGGTGCCATAGATGGTAAGCTTGGTTTGGGAAACAAATATGTAACGCGACAAAACCAACAGGCTAAACAAGAAAGCCACGTGGCCGTATTGCAGCAGAAATCGCTTACTCATTCCTAAGTGTTGACGAAGGGAATAGGGTGCCCATTCCTTCGACATCTCATACAAAAACTGTCCGGTGCCACTCGCAATATAGAGCATGTAGAGACCGAGAACCATCACTGACCAAAAAATAGCTGTTATGGGCCGTGGCGCCTGCCAGCTCATTGAATTCATTTGGACAACCTTTAGTTATTGTTAGTGTCTTGGCAGGAAAAATTATCTTCTCTTGTATCGTAAATACAGTAGGACACCTCAACTTATTAGTTTTCTAAGGCCGTTGCACCGCTTTTCTGCGTGATGGCCAATGATGACACCTTATTGTTACCTGATAAGGGCCGCTCCCATGATCCACGCTGTGCCTTGGCAGGGGGGTATTCGTTTTGATGTTGGTCTCGCGAGGTCATCCATGAGGTTATCATGGTTGAAAGCCCGGTAAGCAAGCGTGCGTTGGCGGGTGAACGTCAATTCATAGGATAGAACAACATCGATCAAGTTCCATCTTTACATGTTCGAGGTTGCGGGTGCGACTTGAGGATAGCCAAGTCGCTCGTTATCGGATACGACAGGGTTACTTTCAGAAACTTTGCGACCTTACCATTCGACGCAGGTAGATGCGCGACACTGCCAGAGTGCAGGGATCGTGCTTGCCTGCCTTCGCAACTGGAGGTCGCCAACCCGGAACATATCAAATGAAAGCTGTCATGCTCGCCGCAGGAGTCGGTGCCCGTCTCGCGGTTTCGCCTGCGAAAAATTCACCGAAGGTTTTGTTGGAAATCGGCGGGAAATCTTTGCTGCAACGCCATATCGAAATCCTCAAAAGACACGGCATAGACGAACTGGTGATCGGTGTCGGGCACCAGCATCAGGAGATCGAGCAGAAAATCGTGGCACTTGGTGCGCAAAACTATGTGCGGACCGTTTACAACGAACATTTCGAAGAGGGCAGTATCGTCACATTGTGGACCTTGCGCGACGAACTGTGTTGCGGGGAACCGGTTCTTCTTATGGACGCCGACGTTCTTTACGACGAAGAGGCGTTCAGCCGGTTGCTGAGCTCCCACCACGAGAACTGCCTGCTTCTTGACCGTGCCTTTGAGGACGGAGACGAGCCGGTCAAAATCTGCGTCAGGGATGGTGAAATTATCGAATTCCGCAAATGGGTGAGCGCCGAGTTCGATTATTGCGGTGAATCGGTGGGATTTTTCAAACTGTCTGCAGCGCAAGCCACAAAAATCATCTCTCAAATCGAACTCTATTTGCGCCAGGGCCGCCGCCTCGAGCCTTACGAGGACGCAATACGCGATGTTCTGCTGACCTCGCCGCGCGGCACTTTTGCATTCGAAGACATCACTGGCTTGTCCTGGATCGAAATCGACTTTTCTCCCGACATCGAGCGCGCCAGTTCCGTGATCCTGCCGCGCATACTGAGAGCGAAAGACAATCGACAAGTGGGACTACCGGATACTCAGGACATTGATCAACTGAAACCGCAAGTTCAATGACCGGTACCGACGCTTCAACCTATGTCGGGATAGTCACTGCGGCAGTGGCCTGTGTCCTTTACGTCGCGGCCTACCGGTCTTTCGTATATCTCTTGAGATACCCCCGGAACTGGGCTGCACCCAGCCTGCCTGAGACCCTTGCAACCGGAGCACTGGCAGTCTTCGTTGTGGCACTTGTCTCACTGTCCGCCGATGGAATAGATATGCCATCGCTGGTTGTCTCATCGGTCTTTATTACGGCCCTGTTCATTATTATTGCAGCACCTGCATTTGCTTTCCAACCTGCATCCAGACCAGTTGAATTTCTGGCAAGTCATGGTGACTATGCCGGTTTATGGCTGTTGGGACCGGCCCTCATTGCCGGTCTGGCCATCCCGAACATCAAACTTCAGGCAGTCATGGTCACGGCTATGGCCATCGAGGGTTTGTGGTTCGCACGCCAGCGGTTGTTTGGCCAGGTGGGCCAGCTTTATCCTCTGAACGAACGCGATTTGTCCGTGCTGAAAACCCAGGCAAAGGATGATCTGAAGGCGTTTCAGCGACGCCACCACATCCGCGAATTGGTGTTATCGAATGGTGCAGTAAGTTGGCGAGGTTGTGAGAAATCGACAGCCCCGTGTCCTTTCAATCTCTATGTCAACCGTCTTGGCCTTAACACCGCGCCCTGTTGCCGGGAGCACATGAAAGATCTCAGCCATTATGTTGCCGGATGCTTAAGCAAAATGGGGGCCGTGCATTGGCTTGAGGGCGGCAGTCTTCTTGGGGCCATACGGGAAAACGGCGGGCTTCTTGATTGGGAGGATGACGTTGATATTTCAGTCCTACTTACCGCGGATTTGACTTGGGAAAAGTTGACAGAAACACTTGTCCAAGAAGGCGCGCGGGATGGCTATTATGTTGATATATTTAAGAAAAGCGGTTTGATTTCGATATCATTCGACCGGCCGAGGCGATGGTTTTTCCGGTCTGAGCGAAATCGAATGCGCGGCGAAATCCGGGCCGATATAGCAGTCTACCGGCAAGTGGTCAGCTATGGAGAGACAGTGCTTGAAAGGCACTGCAAGAAGGGGGCGATGCCCGCAACCGAGGGTGGCGGCTTTGGTGTGCCAATGGATATTGTCCTGCCAACAAAGACAACACCGCTTCTTGGGAAAGACATCGCCTGTCCGGGCAAGCCCGATGAGTATCTGGAAATACTCTACGGCAATTTCAGAGAAATCGAGTATACATATTTAGACCCGGCGGCAGCCAAAGTGCGCGCCAAAATTGACGCTGACAACGATCCGGCGTCGGTATGATTTAGCCTGAAATGCGCCGCACTACCTGATGCGAAAGGTCTGCCCCGTCAGGCGCATTGCACTGATTGCCAAATATGATTTCACGGATTGCATGATAATTGATAGTGTTGCTAAATACGCGACGTGCAAGAAGTGCGCCTGGATTCTTTCCTTGTTCAAAATGGAACATGTGAAGGTATTGGGTTGCCATAAACGGAGGCCACTCCATCCACCAGATGGAGGTCAGAAACCAAAAATGAACAACACACAATATAAGGCTCCTGCCAGTGTGGAAAAAGCGATAGAGCTATTTTCCGGCGCTGAAATTGGCGGTAAATTGCTGGCAGGCGGCACTGATCTTTTGGTTCAAATGCACAGCGATATGATCGCACCAGCACTGCTGATTGATCTCAAGAAAATCCCGCAGCTTCGGGCTATCGAAAAGGAAGCTGACGGATATCGCATTGGCGCGGCTGTCAGCGGTGTGGAACTGATGAATCACACGGGTTTTTGCACCACTTGGCCAGGGGTCATGGATGGGGTGAAACTGATCGGATCGCTTCAGGTCAAGGGCCGCGCAAGCGTTGGTGGCAACATCTGCAATGCGTCACCAGCGGCTGACAGCGTGCCGCCAATGATCGCGGCGGGGGCCTTGGCGACGGTGGTCGGACCAGATGGCGCGCGGATTGTTCCGGTCGAAGATATCGGGGTGGCTCCGGGCAGGAATTCGCTGCAACAGGGGGAAATCGTGGTTTCGTTCCTGCTGCCGAACCAGCTGGCAGGATCCGGCGGAGCCTACCAGCGTTTCACACCCAGAACCGAAATGGATATTGCGGTGGTCGGGGTCGCGGTTAACCTGACATTGGACAAGGCTGGTATTTGCAGCCACGCAAGGGTTGCTGTGGGGGCGGTGGCTGAAAAAGTGCTATTGGTCAAACAGGCCGGGGATGCATTGATCGGCACGCGCGTGCAAGACGATGCAACCGACAATCTTGTAACTGCTGTCAGGGCGGCCTGCCGTCCCATCGACGACAAACGTGGCACCCGGGAATTTCGCGTGCAGGTGGCCGGGGTTCTGGCCCGGCGCGTTGTGGCAACGGCGCTGGAGCGCGCAAAAGGATCGGGGCAAAACCCATGAAAAGGACCATGAAAAGGACCATGAAAAAGACCCATGTTAGCACGGTCATAAACGGAGACGAGATTGATTTCCTGTGTGACCCATCGCAAACGCTGTTGGACGTGCTGCGCGACGAATTGCAGATGACCGGCACCAAAGAGGGCTGCGGCACCGGAGACTGCGGCGCTTGCAGCGTCACAGTTGACGGGGTGCTGGTCTGTTCCTGTCTGGTGCTGGGAGTCGAGGCCGAAGGTGCTGAAATTCAAACCGTCGAAGGCATGGCCGGACCGGACGGCGACCTTCACCCGCTGCAACGCAAGTTCGTGGAACATGTGGCCCTGCAATGTGGCATCTGCACCCCCGGTCTGTTGATCGCCGCACGCAGTCTTTTGGCAAACAACCCGGACCCAAGCGAACAAGAGGTGCGTTTCGGGCTGGCCGGCAATCTGTGCCGCTGCACAGGGTATCATAACATTATCAAGGCGGTGCTTGATGCTGCTGCCGAAATGAGGAGCGCCTGAACCATGGCAACCGGACCATCCCCCTGGGTCACCTCGTTTGACTACGAAGAAAAAGACCTCAAGGTCATCGGCAAAAACCCGGCTGATCGTTCTGATGCATTGGAAAAAGTTACCGGTCGCGCCCGATTTGCCGCTGACTATAACCTGCCCGGGCAACTGGTTGGCTGTGTTCTGCGCAGCCCGCATGCCCATGCGCGCGTTTTGTCCATTGATACCTCTGCGGCTGAATCCCTGCCGGGTGTCAAGGCCGTAGTCACCCGCGATGATTTTCCTGATCTGCAAAGCGAGGTCGCTGCGGCCGGCGAACTTATGGTCAACTACCGCGATGTGACGCGCAATATCATGGCCCGGGAAAAAGTCTTTTACGACGGTCATGCAGTGGCAGCGGTGGCCGCCACTGACCGGCGCACCGCGAAACAGGCACTGAAACTGATCCGGGTCGACTACGACGTACTGCCCCACGTCATCGACGTGGTCGAGGCAATGCAGCCGGATGCGCCCCTGCTGCATGAGAACCAGTTCACGGCAGGCATCACGCCAAAACCGGACCGGCCTTCGAACATCGCCACGCAAATGACCAGCAAGCTGGGCGATGTCGTGACCGGGTTCAAACAGGCCGACCTGGTGATCGAACGCGAATTCAACACCAAACCCATCCATCAGGGTTATATCGAACCACACGCCTGTGTCGCCAACTACACGTCTGGCGGCGGCGGCAGCGCCGAGGTCTGGGCCAGCACCCAGGGGCATTTTGTGTTTCAGGCGCAGATCGCCAAGGTGCTGCAAATGGACATCTCAAAGGTCAGGGTAAACCCGGCCGAACTGGGCGGTGGCTTTGGTGGTAAAAACACCGTTTACCTTGAACCGCTCGCCGTCCTTTTGTCAAAGAAATCCGGCGCACCGGTCAAGATGAAGATGGACCGCAACGAAGTGCTGCGCGCAACCGGCCCCACGTCGGGCACCAATACCAAAGTCAAGATTGGCGTCACAAAAGACGGAAAAATCACCGCAGCGCAGGCCGAACTTAACTATCAGTCCGGGGCGTTTCCCGGCTCGGCCTTGGCGCTTGCAACAATGACGGTCTTCACCCGCTATGACCTTAAGAATGTTCTGGTTGTGGGGCACGACGTTACCTGCAACCGCCCAAAGGTTGCGGCCTACCGCGCGCCGGGGGCTCCAATGATTGCCTTTGCAGTCGAATCGGTCATGGATGAGCTGGCCGAGGGTCTTGGCATGGATCCGATCGACCTGCGCCTGTTGAATGCGGCCAGCGAGGGCACCAAAACCCACATGGGCGGTACTTTGGACCGCATTGGCTATGTGGAAACCCTTGAGGCGGCAAAGGCGCATGAGCATCTGAAAACGCCGCTTGGTCCCAATCAGGGGCGCGGCATTGCCACCGGATATTGGTTTACCCTTGGCAATGAAACCTCGGGCACTTTGAACATCAGCACCGATGGCACGGCGGCCTTCATTTATGGTACCGTTGATGTGGCCGGTGGCTCGCGCACGGTATTTGCCCAGATGATCGCCGAAGAACTCGGCATCGCACTGGACAAGGTGCGGGTGATCCAAAGCGACACAAGTTCCCTGGGGTTCAATTTCACCACCGCCGGCAGCCGGGGGACCGCAGCAGGCGGAACTGTCGCGGTCAAAACCTGCCGTGATGCGATTGTCCGAATGTGCGAAATCGCCGCGCGGATCTGGGACGTGGATGTTGAACAAGTCTCTTGGAAAGACGGCCATGCGGTGCCGGCCGGGGCCAACGTGGGTGAGTTTGAGCCACTATCGGTGGCCGATCTGGCAAAACAGGCCTCGTGGTATGGCGGCACAATTGCCGGGCACGCCGAACTGAACGTCGCCGGTGGCGGGCCGGGGTTTGGGGCGCATCTTGTGGATGTCGAAGTTGACCGGGAAACCGGTGCCGTGAAAGTGCTGCGCTATTCGATCATTCAGGACGCGGGCAAGGCGGTCTTTCCAGACTATGTCAAAGCCCAGTTTCACGGTGGTGCGGTACAAGGCATCGGCATGGCCCTGAACGAGGAATATATCTACAACGACAAGGGCATCATGGAGAACGCCGGGTTCCTCGACTACCGGATACCGGTGGCATCGGATGTGCCGTTCATCGACACCACCATTGTCGAAGTGCCCAGCCCGAACCACCCCTACGGCGTGCGCGGTATCGGCGAGGTGCCGATAATCCCGCCGCTGGCCGCGATATCGAACGCGATTTACGACGCCGTCGGGGTCAGAATGCGCGATCACCCCATGTCGCCACCCAAAGTGCTGAAGGCGCTAAGCGGGACATAACCCCGAACGAAGAGCATTGTTCAGTCGAACGGTCGGAATCGTTTACACCGTTTTGTAAAGGTATGTCCTGACGCCGCAGTATCAGAGTTCCAACCTATCTCCGTCCCATTCAATTTCTGAGAATTAGGGGCACCTCAAGGTTTGATCCGTGCAAAAACAGCAACAGTGTGGAAGACAGGGCGTTCCACGTGGCGAATGTCGGTTGGAAGTAAGTTCGGAAACCAGTACTCGTCGCTTTTGGAATGTAGCGATAATTTTGCGGAGAAGCACTTGGTTAGTAGTTCCGAAATTCAACGCCAGCGCAGGCTTATAATTCACGCAGGAATGCACAAAACCGGAAGCACTGCGATACAACATTGTCTGGCAGGCGAGAATATTCCTGAGGTTCATACATTTCGTTTAGGTCAGCCGAACCACTCGGTTCCGCTTACTGCGATGTTCGGCGAAAATCCTGAAACAAATTTTCAATTCCGCAAGAGGGGTTTAACTGCGACCGATGTCGCAGCTAAGAGGGACAAGCTAAACAAATCGGTTCACCGGCAAATACAAAACAAATCGGCGCCTCATTTCCTTCTTTCCGCAGAGTGGTTTTCGCGGGGGCGTATCCCGGAGTTGCAGCGTTTTTTTGATCAATTTTCGAAAAGTTTCGAAAAGATTGACGTGTATATTTACATTCGCGATCCTCAAGGATTTGTCACTAGTTCCTTTCAACAAGGCATCAAGACGGGAGCCAAATCCCTATTTGTTCCTTGGCCTAATTACAGAAAACGCGTCGAGGCACTTGACGGTGTATTTGGTCGGGAAAACGTTCATACCCGTATCTACAATTCCACCACCTTTTCAGGCTCTGACGTTGTCCAGGATTTTTTTAGTTGGGTTGGCTTGCCGCCCCCTACGTCGCACTATACGAGAAAAAATTCCAGCATGTCTGCGGCGGCTGTAGCCTTGACCGCATGTTATTGGCGCAATTCGGTTGGTGCGACAGGTTCGCCCGAAAAAATGCGTCGGCACAAGCAAATCATGGCAGTATTCAAGAATTTACCGTCCCCACCGTTGCGGCTGGGAATGAAGTTGGTTTCCAAGTTGGTTGAACAAAACCATAAGGACTTAGAATGGATTGAGCAGCGCATGGGGCTTAGTTTTCCTGCTGAGCGTACCCAAGGTGACGACGGTGTTTTTGAAATTTCAAGCAATGACGAACTAATACATTCGGCCGCCTTTTTTTGCCCTCTTCTTCGCGAAAGCCCACCAAGCATTCAGACTGAGGACGTCGTAGAAGCGGATAAACTTGCTTGGGGCAGTATTTCAAGTTTCATCAGTAATCTTCCGGCCCCGTCACAAGCAAACACCTAGGCAAGCCGGGATTATGCCGCTAACAATTGGGTATGATTCCGGATTTCCTGAAAACACTTGGCGCTGAGCGCGATGAGGCAGCCCTCGGCCGGTCCGATCTTACCATCGAAAGCATTCAGGTTCGCGCTGTGCTGCCGCCGTTGCCCAAACCGTTGAAAACGGCCAGTGGTCAGTTAACGCACGCCCCTGTTTTGCTGATAGATCTGCAAACATCACAAGGCATTACCGGCCTCAGCTATTTGTTCAGCCCGCGTCAGGACATGCTGAAAGTCCTGGGCGATGCCATCCATGCCATTGCCGTATCCATTCAGGGGATGCGCTGTGACCCGGTCGAAATCGCTGCATTTCTTGATCGCCAGTTTCTGCTCTTTGGCGGAACCGGGATCGTGACGATGGCCCGGGCGGGCATTGATATGGCACTGTGGGATGCAATCGCAAAAGAACGCGATAAGCCACTTTTCACCCTTCTGGGCGGCGAGGATACCCCACTCAGAGCCTATGAAAGTTCAGGGCTTGGTCTGGCGGGTTGGAAAGAGGTTGCCAACGAAGCCGAAAGCTTTGTACGCTGCGGTTTTGCGGACATGAAAGTCAGGGTGGGGTATCCGACGCTGACAGAAGATATCCAGGTTCTGGAGGCCGTACGCAGCGCCGTCGGCCCGGATATCGGCCTGATGGTGGACTATAATCAGTCGTTGTCTTTTGATCTGGCAATGGAACGGTGCCAGGCTCTTGACCGGCTTCAGCTTTTGTGGATCGAAGAGCCGATAAATGCGGCTGATCTTGAAGGTGCAGCAGCTTTGACCAAAGAAACCGATACGCCGATCCAGATCGGTGAGAACCTGTTTTCCCCAATTGAAGCAGATCGGGCGCTGGCGCTGAAATCCTGCAACTATCTGATGCCGGATGTCATGAAAATTGGCGGGGTAACGAACTGGCTGATTGCGGCGCATAGCGCGAAGCAACATGCAGTTCCTATCTCAAGCCACCTTTTCCCCGAGATCAGTGCGCATCTTCTTGCCTGCGTTCAGAACCGACATTTCCTGGAATACGCCAACTGGACAGATGCGATTTTGCAGGAGCCTGTTCTTCCCAAAAATGGCTACGTCCAGCTTCCTGAAACGCCGGGCAATGGCATCGTGTGGGATTTGTCTGCTGTTGCAAAGTTTCAGATTTGAGATTTGCCACCACCGGGTAGCAGGCGATCAAACTGGTGTCTGAGAGAGTGCTGGAAATTGAACACCTCGGTTCCGGCCTGAAAAGGAATTGAAAATGAAGGTATATTTTGCGCCTGAATCCCGCGCTGTTCGCACGGTCTGGCTATTGGAGGAAATTGGCCAATCTTATGATCTGGAACGTTTCACACTCGGGCAGAAAGAGATGCGCGGCCCGGATTATGCCAGGATCAATCCTAACGGCCGTGTGCCGACGCTGATCGATGGGAACGTTACAATTTCAGAAAGCACGGCAATTGCGCAATATCTGGGCGCAAAATATGCGCCCAATCTCACGCCCGGCCCGGATGATGCTAATTTTGCGATGTATCTTCAGTGGTTGCACTACGCCGAGGGCATGATCATGCCGCCGATCAACACTTTCGTGGTCGAAACCATCCTGCTGCCCCCGGAACGCCGGAATGATGAAATTGCCGCCCGCGCACTTAAGCTTCTGAACCGGACATTAAAGGCAGTCGAGGCGCATATGCACGGGCGCGCGTTTATCGCGGATGACTTTACCATCGCTGACACAATCACCGGCCACGCGGTGATCATGTCCCGCCGTCTTGGGGCCGATTTCGGCAACTGCCCGAACCTGTCTGCCTATGCGGACCGGCTAGAAGCCCGCCCGGCATTCAAGGCGGCAGAATCTGTATGATGCGACGGGCGCTTGATAAGGGAACGGCGCGCGCCAGCAAGTGGAAATAGGGGGGAACAGATGTCTGAGAAACCCATCTGCCTGATCATCGGGGCTGGCGACTATATCGGTGCCGCCATTGCCAAACGCTTTGCCAAGGGCGGGTTTCATGTCGTCATGGGACGCCGCCGGGGTGAGATGCTGACGCCGCTGATCGGCGAGATCGAAGCACTTGGCGGCTCGGCTCAGGGGTTCACCTGGGACGCTCGCAAGGAAGAGACCGCAGTGAAAATGTTTGCCATGGTCGAAAAAGATATCGGTCCAATCGAGATCTGCATCTTCAATGTTGGCGGCAATGTCCATTTTCCGATCCTTGAAACGACTGAACGGGTGTTTCGCAAAGTGTGGGAAATGTGCGCCTACGCCGCCTTTCTCACCGGTCGTGAGGCGGCAAAATACATGGGCGAGCGCCACAAAGGCTCGATCTTTTTCACCGGTGCTACGGCCTCGGTGAAGGGCAGTTCCGGCTTTGCCGCCTTTGCGTCGGGCAAGTTCGCGCTGCGCGGGTTGGCGCAGTCGATGGCCCGTGAACTTGGGCCCCAAAACATACATGTCGCGCATCTGGTGATCGACGCTGGCGTCGACACCGCATTTGTGCGCGACCGCCAGCGCCAGGCCGGGATCGACCCCGACACTTTGCCGACAGGTACGCTGATGAACCCCGAAAGTATCGCAAACGCCTATTGGTTTCTTCATCATCAGCCCCGTGACGGGTGGACCCACGAACTGGACATTCGGCCATATGCCGAGAAATGGTGATGTCAGTGTCCTGACTTTAGGCGCCCGACAATCTGTCCAGATACTCGATGGTCTTTGACCAGGCTGCTGTGGCATCTGCCTCGGAATAGGTGGCGCGATGGTCGCACATGAACCCGTGCTGCGCGTCAACCACATGGATCACCACATCTGGTTGCGCCGCTCGGATTGCGTCCACATCCTCCATTGGGATCGAATGGTCCTGTTCGCCGAAATACATCATCATCGGACAACGCGGTTTCTCATCCTTCATTTCCGCGATCTTACCGCCATAAAAGGGGATCGCGCACAGGAACCCGTCCAGCCGACAGGCGGCGGCAAAGGCAACCGACCCACCCAGGCAGAACCCGGTGATCGAAACCGGACTGAACCCGGTCAGCGCGTCCCGCGCGGCGGCCACGTCCAGCACGTAGTTGTCGAAATTTCCCTGCGCCATCAGCGGTCGTGCCCTGGCGATATCTTCGGGCGTATATCCGCTTTCAAAACCAGGCTGAATTCGATCGAAAAGGGCAGGGGCGCAGGCGGCATACCCTTGTGCGGCGAAACGGTCGCACAACTCGCGAATATGCGCATTGACCCCGAAAATCTCCTGAACAACCACGATCCCGCCTTTGCCGGAGCCTTCTGGCCTGGCAAGATAGGCGTCCAGTTCAAATCCGTCGCTGGCCTTTAGTCTGATCATCGCTCCCACAGGTCATCTCCTCAATTTCAAA
Organism: Paracoccaceae bacterium; assembly: GCA_030625695.1. GTDB lineage: Bacteria > Pseudomonadota > Alphaproteobacteria > Rhodobacterales > Rhodobacteraceae > NVQY01. The sequence continues at coordinate 13,502 of DAOUQK010000056.1, forward strand.
TTGGCGTCAGGGTTCATTTCTTACCTAAATCCCGTCAGCTGGCAACGTGCGCGTAATATTCCGGTGCGCAACACCCCACCATGACAGCTTGCCAATCACCTCTCGTTCCGTGTTCACTGTTTTGGGAATACCCTTCTAAGAAACAAGGATTGAATGATGACGACCGAAACCCAGCGTATGCAGCTTCCAGGATTAAAGGGGCTGCGTGTTGCCGTGACGGCCGGCGGTGGCGGGATCGGTCTTGCCATCGCCCATGAACTTAAAAGGCAAGGTGCGCGTCTTGCCATTTGTGATGTCGACGCGTCGGCCCTGGAACGCGCTTCGCAGGAACTTGGCGCAGAGGTTGCATGCCTTGCCGATGTCTCTGACGAAACCCAGGTGGCGGATTTTTTCACCGAAATTAAAACAACGATGGGCGGGCTGGACACGCTGGTGAACAATGCCGGCATCGCCGGGCCAACTGGTGGTGTAGAAGACATCGCTCCCAACGACTGGGCGCGTTGCATTGATATTTGCCTGACCGGACAGTTCCTTTGTGCCCATTATGCAGTTCCGATGCTGAAAACCG
>DAOUQK010000173.1 GCA_030625695.1 Paracoccaceae bacterium
GCCAGTTCTGACGCCCAACACCTGGGCGCGCCTGACCTTGATCTTGACGCGATAAACCCACGCGCCCGCATCTATATCCTGCCGTGCATTGCCGGCCATGTCGGGGCCGATGCCGCCGCCGTAGCTTTGTCTGAACAACCCGGCAAATCCGAAGATCTGGTGCTGGTGGTGGATGTAGGCACCAACGCCGAGCTGCTTTTGGGCAATACTACGCAGGTTCTGGCCTGTTCCTCGCCCACAGGCCCGGCCTTTGAAGGCGCACAGATCAGTTCTGGCCAGCGTGCCGCCCCCGGTGCCATCGAACGCATCAGAATTGATCCCATCACCAAGAACCCACGCTTTCAGGTGATCGGTTCTGATCTGTGGTCAGACGATCCCGGCTTTGAGGCGGCGATCGCCAGTTCCGGCATCACCGGCATCTGTGGCTCGGGCATTATCGAGGCCGTGGCCGAAATGCGCATGGCCGGCCTGTTGGACGAAAGCGGTCTGATCGGCTCTGCTGAACAGACCGGCACAAAACGGTGCATCCCCGACGGGCGCACCCATTCTTACATGATCCATGACGGCGCACAGGATAACACCCCCCGCATCACCGTCACCCAAGGCGACATTCGCGCCATCCAACTGGCCAAATCGGCACTGTATGCGGGCGCACGCCTGTTGATGGATGAAATGGGCGTCGACACGGTTGACCGGGTGGTTCTGGCCGGGGCGTTTGGCGCGCATATCTCGTCCAAACACGCGATGGTGCTGGGCATGATCCCGGACGCACCGCTGGACAAGGTGACGTCGGCGGGCAATGCCGCAGGCACCGGCGCGCGTATTGCCTTGTGCAACGTCGCGGCCCGGCGCGAGGTTGAAACCATGGTGCGCGAGATTACCAAGGTCGAAACCGCACTGGCACCAATGTTTCAGGATCATTTTGTTGCCGCCAACGCGATTCCGCACAAATCTGATCCGTTCCCCAACCTGTCGCAGATCGTCAACCTTCCGAGCCCCAGCTTTAACCCCAAGGCCGCCGAAGGTGGACGGCGGCGTCGCCGGAAACCCTGACCACAGCCGTCAGAACAGCCCGTCAAACCGCGCAGGCAACGCATAGGTATGGCTGGCAACCGGCGGTTCAAACGCCCAATAGCCGGAATTGCCATGCTTGCCCCAGGTCGCGTGCATCCGTGCCCGCAGATCGGCAAATCCATCCCCAAAACTCAGCTTTGGGCCATCGCGTGGCGCGTCCCCCGGGCGCGTGCCGTCTGCCAGTCCCAGTAGAAACAGGTCATCGGGCGTCGCCAGCCGTTTGAATTTCGCCAATGTCCCGTCTCGTGACAAGGCAACCGGAGCCGAGATCACACACGGTTTGCAAAGGTCCGGTGCAATCCTGACGTGACGCGCAGAGCCGTCCAGATCATCCGTCGCAAGGTCCCGCGGGATCAATTCAAGTCCAATAGGTGTCAGAACCTGCCCGCCATCAATTGCCCCCAGAACATCATTCAGATCGCCTTTGGCCGGGTCGGCCAACAGCAGTTCGTGCGTCTCGCCAACAATCACATGGGTGTAATACTGACCCAGGGCAGCCACCATATTGGCCATGACCCGCCCGCGCCGCTTTGCCACCGTGTCACCCGAACCGGGCGGCAGCCGGATCACTGAACACCCATCGGCCAGATCGACCAATTCCTGCGGCGCGTCGCCACTGATGACATAACAATGGTCCCGGGTGATCTGGTGTTCATAATGGCGCAACCATGCTTTCAGGAATACTGCCGCCTGATCAGGTCCATTCTGTGGCCCACCCGCAGGGTCGCTTTTCAAAATGGTCAGCGCCGCCGCTATTTGCAAAAGGTCACTCCTCGTTACTCTTCTTGCGATCCCGTGGATTGAACGCCGACCTGTATCAGCTTGGCAATCAGGATCAGCCACGGCGCCCCGTGCATCAACATATCGCCGATATCTATCATCCGCGTCAGATCTCCGGCGGCCAACATCTTAAGTTTCTGCCAGATGTGCGGCTCTGGCACAAACGGTGCCAGTCCCAGCAAGGCACACATCATCCCAACCATTCCCCAGGATATTCGGTCCAGTATTGCTGCCATGTTATTGCCTCGTCTTGTCAAACTATGATTTCAGACCGGTAAATGGCCCCGGGGGTGAGATAGATCAGACGCCGTCTTTTGGCAATCACCGGGCCGGCCTTGTGTTACGTCGTGGGAAATATGGGAGGGAACCTTGCCCCCTGACATCCAAAAGCGCGACCGTGCTTCGGGCGATCAGCCCGCCCGTCAGAGGTGCTGCGTACCGTGAGACAGTAACTGAACCACCACCAGCTGAAGCTGGTGGGATCAACAGGAACAGTTGAAACCGTTCTTTTTCAAAGGCGCACAAATTTTGTCGAATTGTCGGATACTCGCCTTAATTTCAGTCACGACACGGAGTTCCGTCGTCACTTGCTTATTAATTCAGATCAGCATGCCGCCCCCGTTCCATATTTCCGTCATGACCGGTCTTGCCACCAACAGAGCCCAGCGGTGAGGGTCTGAGTGATCGTCCGGGATGAAACAATTATCGCCCGTAAGGTTCGAAAAAATAATGAGGATCGCTTTGATCAGATATCATCCGATCCCTTTTCCAATATTGGTATTTTCCCAAAATTATTAACGTAGTATTTGGTCACGTCAAAACCCGCTCACTCTCTCGATAAACCAAAGAGACGCGATTGATCCTATGCCATAGGCCGGTAATTGAAGCACCCAGAATGGCCACTGGGCGCGTAGCCTTCGAAAAGACGCCATTATGACAAGCACGACGGAAACAAAGACCAATTGGCCCAATTCCACGCCGATATTGAACATTAACAGCGCCAGAGGGATTTCATGCTGGGGAAGACCGACGTCGGCAAGCGCGCCGGCAAAGCCCAGCCCGTGTAGCAGCCCGAAGGAAAAGGCGACAATCCAGGGATAATTGGCGGTCATGCTCGGCTTGCCGCGATTAAGTTTTGCCAACTCGCTGGCCAGAAATATGATCGACAACGCAATGATCGCCTCGACGGGCGGGCCAGGTACCGACAGAACACCAAGGGTCGCCCCTGCCAGTGTAATACTGTGAGCAAGGGTGAAGGCGGTAATAGACAATAGAAGTGGCCGTGTGCCGTGAATGATCAGAACCAAAGCCAATACAAACAGAAGATGGTCAAACCCGGAAAGAATGTGCTCGAACCCAAGCACGGTATAGTCCCATGTGATCTGCCAGGCGTTGCGCGGTCCCTCGATTACAAGCCACGGCTTGGATGGCCTGATCAGTGATGTCGTCGTGGCACCGGTCCCGAACTCAATACGCACCAATACCTCGATTGAGGTCGCCTCCAACCCGGTGATGGTGACACGTTTGCCTTCCAGCCCGGCGGCGTCGGTTTCGATCAGGCGGCGCTCGACCTTGGATCTGGGTAGTTCACGAACAACCGGCGGCGTAAGATTGCGCACCGTTTCAGGCAGTTGCAGTCCAAGCTCGGAGCGTTTTCCTGATACATTTGGCGTCCGCCACACCACGGTATAGCGATTTGGCGTTGTTTCTTTAATTTCCAAAAACGCAGGCTGGGAGTCGTCCGCCAAAGCCGCGCTGTCGGAAATTCCTACATAACTCGCAATAATTGAAACCAGAATCAGAAGAATACGTTGCATAGCTATTGACCTGGTTCAGACGCATCAGGTGTGGTGCCATCATTGGGTGACGCGGCTGGAACTGCCTCCAACACCACATCGTATCCCGCCAAAAGTTTACGATATGTGATTTCTTCAAGCTCTTTTTGTCTTTCCAGCACCCAATCACGCAGCACGGCATCTTTTACCTCGCTCAGCGCGAGTTTTCGCCCTTCCAGGTATTCACTGACCAAAACCACATGAGCGCCAAAACCAGAAGTCAGCGGCCCACTCCAGACTCCCGGCGTCAGGCGGGCCACCTGTTGGGCAAAATCACCGCCAAATGACCGGCTGATAATGCTTGGTGAAACCTTTGTATATTGGCGCGCCAGCATGATCCGGTCACCCAACTGTTCGGGATTTGCCCCTGATTTCAATTGTGCAATTATTTCCCTGGCGTCAGCCTCAATATTCTGCCGCGCATCAAGGCTGAGATATATTTGCTCAAATGTGATCCGGGGTTCTTGGCGATACCGATCTTCATACTGCGCCATGAAGGCATTCAGTTCTTCGTCGGTCGGATCCGTCAAAGCCGATACGTCTTCGAGGATGAAATTCAGTTTCTGTCGCATGCGCCGACGAATAAGATCGTCACCCTTGTCCAAGCCCAAAGCAATCGCTTCGCGAAAGAATACTTCGTCCCGAAGATAGGTTTCAACAAGCGCATCTTGTTCATCCGCGCTTGGCGGGCGCATCCGGGCGCGACTGAAACGTTCGGCGAGCATCTGTTGCTGGCCAGTGGTGATGACTATTCTATTCGGTTCTACGGCCTGAGGGCCGTTGTTCAAACCGAACAGAGCAAACAGACACGCACCGATCAGCAGAAAATGCACAAGTGGTTCACGCAGAACCTTTGCAAGCAAACTCATTAATGTACCTCGGGTTACTTTTGAGCTGTATACCAGATTGGAGATGTCCAGACGCGCTTTTGAAGAATGGTCTGCTCAGACCCTTCGCGGACCAAAGCCATTAAGCAGTTGGCCGCCAATTACGGCTCATGCCGTTGATCAAAACCGGTAAGTTACCCCAAATACCGGACCGGATTGCTCAAACGAAAAGCCGGTGCCGTTAATGTCGTGATCGACCGAGATATGTTTGTAGCCCATTCTTCCGACCCATTTCTCGTTGAATTCGTAATCGGCCGTCAGGAGTACCTGCCAGGTTTCGCTATCACTGCTGAATCCGCCGTAGTCTGCAAATACAGTCCCGGACCACTTTTCAGACATCTCAAATTGAGCCTTTACGCCAACCACCGGATCAACCCAACTTTCATCAATTCGAGTTGTTCCCCCCGCAGCAAGTCCGGGTAGCAGTGTAAGATCGGTTCTGGTGTTGAACCAACGAAAACCTGCCGCAAGGTCAACACTGACCTTTTGATCCTGATGTAGGCGGTAGGTTGCATAGCCGTTGAAAACCTGTGTTTTCATTGCTGTGTTCAGACCAGAAAACGCCGGACCAGGTGTACTGTTCCCGAAGGAAAGATCAGTCATCATGTAGTCCGCTAAGAACCCCCAGCGGCCGTTGTTTGCCGAAATAGCCCCCATAAAGGCCATGTCAAGATTGGCCAGGGCATCTTTAAAGCTTAGTGAGCCCTCTATCCCGCCGGTGGCTATGTTTGTTTCAGGTGTGAAAAGGTACATAGTTGCCGCGAATTCCCAATCGCTGTCTTGGGCCATTGCGGGAACAGCTGAGATCGCAAAAACAGTCGAAAATACGAGTCGTTTCCAATTATTTTTCATGGCCCACTCCTTAGGGTTACTAGTGACCTGATACCAACAGTTAATCACGTTATAGCCGACATTCTCCACGTGGAAGAGCTAGTTTTCCATGTAGCAGAAATCTTGCGTACCATTCAAGCCTCCTCGGTGAGTTGCCGATGCATCGAATCATTCCTTTTCAACGACGAATTTCGAATCATTTGTCTAGAATTAGGCAAATGCCAAACAACCAAGCAACTGAGGTGCAAGTGGTGTCAGAGGCGCGCCCCTTAGGGGCTTTGTTGGAGCTATGGTTGAATTTGGGTGACGGCGTCCATTCAGGTGACGCAGGTTGCCTTGTCGGGATCACAACCAAATCAGCCGCCTTGGCAATTTCGGCAGTTTGCTCCGAGGCATTGGGTTTGCCATCTATAATCATCGCATCAAAGCGCGTTGCATCCTCAAGTGCGGTTTTCACTGACGCGAAGCTTTGCACTTGGAGCTCTGGCGTAACTTGGCTTTCCGCGCGCCGCCCTGCCCAGTGGGTGCAGGTTTGTTGCTGTGTGTCGAGGTCTGCTACGCGATGTCGCCGCTGCTTGTTTGCGACGTGAAATCAGCATGCCTGGCCCCTGCCCCGCAATTCCAACAGGAACGATCTTGCCGCGAATAATGACCAACGACGAGGGTCTATGTGATCGTCCGGGATGGAACAGGTAACAGCCAACTTGGTTACCTGTGGTTTTTGACAAGAAAGCACCTTGCGGCAACGCGCCAAAGGCAGTAGTCCGACCGCGAAGCCCCTATAGCTCAGCTGGTAGAGCAACTGATTTGTAATCAGTAGGTCCGCGGTTCGAGTCCGTGTGGGGGCACCATACTGCTATCCGAAATCATCCAAAGACATCCGAAAGTCCCTATGTTATATAGGTTTTGTCGAGATCGTTTGTCCAGTGCTGTGTATTATCATCCAGCAACGTACCCCCAATATTGGGGTATTTCTGGGGGTACGATGAAAACCGGAAAATGAGCGTACCCCCACGATGCCTCTGAGCGATATTAAGATTCGAAACCTGAAAGCGGGTGGAAAGCCTTACAAGGTTAGTGACTTTGAAGGACTGTTTATCTTGGTAAAAGTGAGCGGTGCGAAATCATGGCGGTTCAAATACAGGATAGACGGAAAAGAAAAGTTGCTGGTGATTGGCAACTACCCTGCCCACAGCTTGGCGCAAGCCCGACAAGCACGCGATGCTGCAAAGGCGTTGCTGGCACGAGGCGCTGATCCGAGTGAAGCAAAGCAAGAGGAAAAACGCATTAGACAAGCGGCCAAAGGGGAGACCTTTGACAAGCTAGGACAGGCGTTTTTAGCTAAGCAACGTAAAGAAGGGAAATCCAAGGCAACCTTGGACAAGACCGAATATCATCTGAAACTCGCCAATCGCGATTTTGGCAAGAAACCCATTACAGATATAACCGCGCCGATGATCCTGAAGTCGCTGCGAAAAGTCGAGGCAAAGGGCAACTATGAAACCGCCCATCGGTTGCGGGCGCGAATCGGCTCGGTGTTTCGGTATGCGGTTGCCAGCGGCATCGCTGAGACGGACCCTACTTATGCGCTTAGAGACGCATTGATCCGACCAACCCGAGTGCATCGAGCTGCGATCACTGACCCCAAGGCTTTGGGTCAGTTGATGCGTGAGATTGATGTCTTTGATGGGCAAACGACCACGCGTATTGGCTTGCAGCTCTTGGCAATCCTTGCACAGCGCCCCGGCGAAATACGCAACGCCAAATGGGATGAGTTTGATTTTGACGAGGCTGTGTGGTCGATCCCCGCCGTGAAAATGAAAATGCGTCGTGATCACTTGGTGCCATTGCCGGGGTTGGCAATGGATTTGCTAGCAGAGTTGCGTGAGATCACAGGAGCGGGTGCATACCTATTTCCATCCCTTCGATCATGGCATCGCCCCATGTCGGAAAACACCCTGAACGCGGCCTTGCGCCGTATGGGTTACTCCGGCGAGGAAATGACCGCCCACGGGTTTCGCGCGTCGTTTTCGACGTTGGCCAATGAAAGCGGGCTGTGGAATCCTGACGCGATAGAACGGGCGTTGGCACACGTGGAAAAAAATGAGGTGCGACGGGCTTACGCACGAGGGGATCATTGGGAAGAGCG
>DAOUQK010000066.1 GCA_030625695.1 Paracoccaceae bacterium
ACTGTTCGCAGCTACATGAAACAGGTTTTGGCGAAAACAGGAACACACAAACAAAGCGAACTGATCTCGTTGTATTTCAGTTCGACCCTGCCGATTAGCGCCGACCTGAAGGTGTCCATCTGACGCGCTGCCCGCGAAGGGACAATAGTTATGTTTAGAAGCCTCGAAATAGATTTCACCGCGGATACGCCATGTCCTCTGCTTTCTTTCAAGAAATCTTTATGCCAGCGGATTCTTCTACCTTTGCCAGACGTTCCATGCTCTCGGGCGACCAGGTCTCTTTGAATTCATAAAACACTTCGACCCTCCGGTCGTCCTCTGGAAGAATGACCCATGGCTGTTTTGAACACGTAAAAATATGCACATCCGGCGGCATTTGGTCCGGGTCATCAAGCGTGCCGACGCGAATGAACCGGATATGTTTACGTAGGCCGCCCATATTATAGTGGCTCCAAACGGCAACCTTGCATTTGGCGCAGCGGATAATGTCCTGACCGGTACCACTGGGTGTCGGAACTGTAATTTCCTCAACTTTTCCCGATATAAGCTCCACGCGATCGGCCTCAAACAAGGCGTTGATTGCAAAGGCGGAACCTGAGTTTTTTTGACAGCCACGGCAATGACAGCCATGTACGATCAATGGTTCCGAGGCTATCTGATAACGCACTTGGCCGCATGTGCAGCCACCATCTCTTGTCAGGGAATTGTTGCTCATGGCGTCCTCTATTTTTTGTTTCCGCTTAAAGACAGCGTGCCGGGGTTGCGAATTCCTCGAAAGGAACCCACTTTAGTTTCCACTGATTGGTTTAAACCCTCCGTCTTCCAGACGGAAAAAGAAACCCATATTTGCGCCGTAGGCGCTCATTTGAAAAAGAACAGTTTCAACTGCTCCTGTTGATCCCACCAGTTTGAGCTGGTGGTGGTTTAGTATTCTGGCAAAAGGCACATATTACGCGGTCACAATATCCGCCTTGAGGCTTTCAAGAAAGGCCATCACCTCGCCACCTTCATCCGGGCCAACACCCATATCACCGGCAACTTTCACCACGATCTCGATGAACCGGGTCCAGTCGGCTTCGGTGATCCCCATGCCCTGATGGGTAAGTGCCATGTCGCGACCTTTATAGTACATTTGCCCACCGGTTTCCTTGACGAAATAGTCGATCAGGAGCTGAAGCTCTCGCGCATTACGGTCTTCGCCGCGATTGGTCCAGAAACGCCCCAAAAGGTCGTCCTTTCGTGCCAGACCCACGACAGTGGTTGAGAACATTGCAAGCCCGTCGTAACCGCCGAGCCGTGAGTATAGAGTATCAGTCATTTTTGAAATTTCCTTATGTTGAGTTGCAGATTTCGGGGCCCGTTCCGTTTGGGAAGCGCAAGCCCTCTGTCCCCACCGACAGCCGTTGGGTCTGTCGGTGGGATGGTCTGGCAAAGATGACGCCTTTGAAAAGCCGAATATGGATAGGTACTGAAACAGCCGCTTTGGTGGTGGACCGATCACGCGATCGTTACTTCAACCGTTGAAGGCGTTTCACCGCGACAGCCTGAGTTTTTCTGACAGCTGTGGCAATGACAGCAGTGAATGACCAGGGGTTCCGGCTTCACTTTATAGCGTACTTGGCCGCAGGTGCGGTCACCTTCACAGTGTTCAAACTCTTCAGACACTGGGCCTCCTTATTAGGATTTTCCGCAGCAAATCTGGGCGACTGTGACAGGCCGACATCAATCCGGCGCTGCTTTTTCTTCCACCGGAACCATGACATGCCACAAGGGTGTGTCGTCCCACATGACATAGGCACCGCCCACGAAAGGATCGCGTGGCAGGTTTGCTACCAAATCCCGGTTTGGGAACAACATCATCAAATGTGGCCCATCCTGTACCCAGACACCCCCGTCATTCGGGTCAGTTGCCATGGGATTGTCGTTGTTCACCATCGCATCGCCCTGAAGCATGTAGGAAACGCCTATGACATCGGTTGAAAACTCTGAGCCGGACGCAACAGAGGCCATCCATTTCATCCAGACAGGATCATTGCACATGGGGTGTTTGTCTCCGGGGATCAAACCAACGCCAGGAAGGCATACCCATTCATTGCTGCCCTCTCTGAGGATCGTTCCGTCCACGTCCATAATGGTCGCGTTGGCGCTGATGTCCGAGGGAGCAGCCAATATAGCCCTAGCTATTTTTTCTGCGTCCGACTCGGCCATAGCGGGACCCGCCAATCCACTAACCGCAAAAAAAGCGAGCGCAACGCCGATGGCTTTCTTGTTGAAATATCCCAGCCCAATTCCCATATCATGTTCTCCTTTTTAAAATTAATCAGATGTAATTCGTCAGACGGCGCACCAACTGGGGGTTGAATGATTGCCTGTGATATTTATGATCGAGTTTCACTCCACAGTCCGCACTGGCGGCATGCTAAAATATTTCATCCAGAAGATACGTCCATCGGCGAATATTGTTATATTCACTTGAGTTTTCGGTAATGTCAGGTCATTTGTTCTTTGGGTGTGTAAAGCCTAACTTTAGGATGAACATGTGAAAACCTCACATCTCAACGCCCTACGCGCCCTGGAGGCGGCCCTGCGGACCGGTAGCTTTCGCGCGGCATCGGACGAGCTTGGCGTCACCACAGCGGCTGTGGGACAACAGATTCGCGGGCTTGAGCAGTACGTCGGACGACAACTTTTTATTCGCAAACCTTCCGGGGTTGTCCCTACCGAAACTGCCCGCAGGGTAGCAGCAGAACTGACAGTCGGCTTCGGATCGATCAGCTCCGTTCTGTCGGGGCTACAACGGCCCGGATCTGACAACCGTCTTTCCTTGTCGATGAGTCTGGCAATCGTGGAGCGCTGGCTGACTCCGCGACTGTCACAGTTCTACGCCATCTGCGATCAGGTCGACCTACGAATTGATACGACGCACCGTCTGGTCAACTTGCAGTCTGATGAGTTCGACTTTGTCATCCGTTTCGGGCCGACGCCTGATGTTTCGCTAGAGAGTGTATTCCTGTTCGACGGATGCGTTGTTCCGGTTTGCACGCCCAAGTTCGCGATCAAATACGACCTGTCGGAGGACACCAAGTCTCTCGATGGCATTCCGGTCATTCACGTCAAAGACGAGACCACCGATCCGGGATGGTTGAATTGGGCAGGCTGGAGCAAAAAGTACGGGGTCGAGTATCGAGAGCGATCAGCTATTCCGGAGTTCCCACGTCTTAGTTCCGGGCTGGGAGGTGCCAAGGAAGGCCTTGGGATTGTTCTGTGCGGAATGGTCGAGTCGTATTCGGCCCTGGCTGACGGCTCGATGATCATGCCATTCGGGAGCAGTTCGGCAACGCGGTCGGAATTCTCATATCGACTTGTGTCATTACGGGATCGAACACGCTCCAAAACGCAAGACGCTTTCGTAAACTGGATGGCCGCGCAGGCGGAGGCCTACCGACACGACGTTCGGAGTCTTCTGGGTGGGTGACATTGGGCACCTAAGGTTCTGGATGAGAATGATGTCTTCCTCGGTAGGAAGGCCGCAAAAGGGGGATGCGCTTGCGGCACGGTGCGCTATTGAATGACCAACGGTCGCATGTTCGTCCATTGCTGACACTGCCGCTGGTGCAAACGTGAACTCGGACATCGCCACCTCGAGATAATGCGATCTGGGGTCTGTTGACGACCTGCGTCGGTGTATTTCCTGGGTTCCCGGAATTTCGCGCATATCGGGGTCAGTATTGAGCAATTTGGCGGGCATCTCATCACGCGGCCTGTTCCCATGCACATTCGACGCGAAAGATGTTCGACCTCTCATTCGGAGGGCAATTTCTGCGAGCGCAGCACGTTGTTTTCCCGCAGAATCGTCGGATTTCGGTGGTTCGCTGCAGATGCCAACAGGAAGGCAAGATTTTCCGAAAGCGGCCATTCTTTGGGAAATTACCAGTCTGGTCACCCAAATTCTGCACCGCGAACTCTTCTGACATTTGACCCTATTGGGATTGGCTCCAATCTGCTGTTGCAGATATTTCGGTTATTGCAACTCGTTCATCAACCCTTTGGCTTCAATCAAATCGGGAGTACCAAAACCTTCTGTAAACCAGCCGTAAAGGGGGGAGAGAAGTTGGCGGGCCTCGCTTTCCTTACCAAGCTTGTGCCAGAATCGGCCGAGACTCGTCGTTGCCCTTAGCTGCAAACTTCGTGCTTCTTGTTCGCGGGCGATCTCTAATGCGCGTTGGTAGGTGGCCTCGATTTCCTTGATCGCAGCACCATCCTGCTCCATCAAGGCCCCCTTCAAGCGCACCGTTTCTGCCTGCCAGCGGGTCTCGCCCGTTTGCCTGATAAGAGCCTCAGCTTCTACAATAACTTCCAACCCGTCACTAATTTTGTTGGCGCGGTACAGTGCGTCGGCAAGGAGTGCCAAAAAATAGGGGCGACGCATGCCCGTACCCGTCGATTGCCAGGCGGTCAGGCCTTCGCGGATTTGTGCTATTCCGAGATCACTTTCGCCGCCAGTTGCGGTCGCCCAACCAAGAAGTACGGTTGCCTGGGCCTGAAAACTCTCAAACCCATTTTGTTCGCACATGGTGATGGCGGCTTGCGCCTGGATACTCACGATGTCGGCCTCCAGACGATATTGATGGACCTGGGCCACGAAATAATGGGCCATGGCCAAGCTGAAAGGGTGGGATATTTTTTTGGCCAACGACACTCCGTCCTCGGCATTTTTTATTGCCTGCTCTGGGTATCCCAGTAAATAAAGGGCCTCGGATGCAGTGGTCTTGGCACAAACCCCCGGATCATGCCCCCCATAGGTGAAAGCGTGGTTCCGGTGCTTTTCGATATCATATAGCGCATCGCCTTCTATCAAATGGTTTCGGCATGCGGAATTGTTTCCGACAAATAGTTGCGTCGTCCAGGCCGCATGATGGGCCTGCAAAACATAATCCACATTGTCCTTCTGTCTTTCAGCCAGAGACAAAACTTCGTTTGTTGCCGTTTGCGCCGAATCAATTTGACCGCGTTGTTGATAAACCAGCCACAGACCCCAGGCAGCCTGAAACGAAAGAGCTGCTTCGCCAACAGATTGGCAAAGTTCTTTGGCCCGTAAATACATCTCTTCGGCTTCTACCGCAGCCAGACCTTTTGTCGACATCAGAGCAGGTCCTAGCGCCAGACAGAAATCAAGTTCTTGCACATTTTTTTCAACGCTCGGCGGTTGCTCGGTCAGTATCGCGAGCCCAGTAGTCAGGTGAACGATTGCTTCCTGGTTGGCGGAACGCTCGATAGCCTGTTGACCCGCCCTGTACCAATATGGCACCGACTTTTCTGCCAATCCTGCTTCGGTATAGTGGTGAGCCATCAGTTCCGGCTGACTTTGCACCAAATCCACAAACTGGCTTTCCAGTGTTTCTGCTACGCATTGATGAAGGATCTGACGTTGCCGCTTTAGCAGCGATTGATAGGCCACGCCCTGCACCAGCGCATGCTTGAAAGTGTAAATGGTATCTGGCGGTACGCCGCGTCGCGACACCAGTTCAGAACGGGCCATCAAATCAAGGGCATCGGCAAGTTCGTTGTCGGGACGATCCGCCACTGCCGACAGCAGATCATGCCCAAAGTCCCGCCCTATTACTGCGCTGATTTGAGCAATCTCCTTAACTTCTCCCAAGCGATCCAGTCGCGCCATCAGAGAGTCATGGAGCGTTTCAGGAATATCCGCTGTACCAGCTTCGCCTACTGTTTCCGCAACCGAACGTGTAAGTTCTTCGACATACAATGGCACTCCGTCAGCACGTGCCACGATCTGGTTGATGATTTCGTCTGAAAAAGCAGCGCCGCCGGACGCGTGGATGATCTTCTTACCCTGGGCGCGGCTTAGCCGGTTCAAGGTTATCGACGTGACGTATGACTGCACCACACCGGACTGAGATTTCTGCAGCCGGTCAGTTACCAATATCAGCACCGGGGCATCAGTGACATGATGAGCCAGTTGCTCCAGAAATTCCCGCGTGGTCGGATCTATCCAGTGGGCGTCTTCCACCACGAAAAGCACCGGCCTTATGCGCGCCAATGCCAGTACCTGATTCAAGAGTACTTTCGTTATGCCCTCGCGGCGTCGTTGAGGGGTCAGGTCAAGTTTTCCATAGCGTTTGTCACCGGGCAAAGACAGTAAAACTGCGAACCAGGGGGCATCCGCCCTGATATCCTGTCCTGACACGCGCAAAAGATTTTCCAACTTATCCAATCTAGTATCGACGGTGTCGGTGCTGATGAATTTTGCAGCCTGTTCAATGCGGCGAATGATCGGGAAATAGGCGCTGTTGGTGTGATGTGGTGAACAGTGATAACGCAAACTGAAATGATCACTTTCGGCAATGGAATCCAGCAGCGCCCGGACAATGCGGGACTTGCCGATGCCCGCCTCGCCGGATAATTCCACGACCTGGCTCTCACCCTCTTTTGCCAGTTCCCATCGTTCCAGCAGCAATCCTAATTCATGTTCCCGACCGACAAAAGACGCAGGCGTAACGCCCAGCCTCGTTTCAAAGCGGTTTTCTACTGTGTTACTACTTGTGACCCGCCACGCAGGAACAGGTTCGGAAAATCCCTTAAGATCATGCGCGCCAAGCGACTCCCATTCGAATACTGAACCGATTACCCGGTGGGTATTCTCACTGACAACTACGTCACCGGGTTCAGCCAGGCCTTGCAAACGCGCCGCGAGATTCGGGGTTTGCCCGGTTACCGCCTTGGCTTCACGACCGGACTTTCCCACCAAATCACCGACCACAACTATTCCGGTGGCGATACCGACGCGCGCTTCCAGCGTCGCGTTATTATGTATCGTCAGTTTTTCGACCTCCGTGATCGCGTCCAAGCCCGCGCGCACGGCCCGTTCTGCCTGATCCTCATAGGCCTGCGGCCAGCCGAAATAGGTAAGCACACCGTCACCCAGATACTTTGCAATGTGCCCGCCATAACGTGTCACCGCACCCGCCACAGCGTCCTGGTATCTGCGCATTACATCCCGCAAATCTTCGGGATCCAATTGCCCCGATAACGCAGTGGACCCCACAAGATCACAGAACATAATTGTTAATTGTCGGCGTTCGGTGGCCGGGGTGTGGGTTTGTTCTTTGATTGCTGTGTTTTCATGTGCAGGGGCGACAACTTGGGTTTCCGCCTCAGTGATTGCCCGCAACAGTCGTTTGCGCGGCCCCATTGGCAGGCCAAGTTCCTTCAGATCATCGTCGGTCAGATCGTGAACTTCATGCTGCGTGATCTCGTTCTCAACAAATACATCACCGTATTTACCAAGCCCAAGCTCCTCCAGCCACTGACGGATACTGTTTGCCATCAACAATCGCTCCTACTCGGAGGATACTATCAAAGCCTTTATAATCCGCAAGTATTCGGGATGTTTCAACATTGTCGGCAGGCTATTGAGTTGAAAACTACAGCCTCACTAGCCGAAAGTATGAAAAATTCTGTTCTTTGTTTCCCGGGGTCATATGGACTTCACTAACCTCCTCAACAATTTTGAATTCATCCCCAAGCACTTTAAGCAGTTTGGGCGCGTTATATTGCACAATATCCAGACCGCTGCATTTCTCCGGCCCTCCGATGGAAAATGTAGCAAGAATAATGTGGCCGCTGGTGGGCACAGCGCGTTTCATCACTTCGACGTATTTCGCGCGATCAGATTGTTGGGTGAGAAAATGAAAAACCGCCCGGTCGTGCCACAATGCAAAGGAATGCGGAGGATCGAACGCGGTAATATCGGCTTCATGCCACTCTATTTTTTGTGCGGCCTCCCCCAGTCTTCGCCTTGCATGCTCAATCGCACCCGAAGATATATCGAGAACGGCCAGATTTTCGTATCCGTGCCCCTGCAAGCGGTCCACGAGCACCGATGCGCCGCCCCCGACATCAACGATATGATCAGCTTTTGCGATGCCCGTATCCTGTATAAGCCGCAGGGATTGTGACGGCTCGGCCTGAAACCAGCTTACCTCCAAAGGGGATTTCCCCTCATAAACCTGTTCCCAGTGTTTCTTTCTGTCGAATGATTCCATGATGCCGTATTTTCCAACGGGGATGATGTTATTGCAAGGGTGCTTGGTGGCGTTCTAAAAAACCATCCCTTCCTGTAACTCAGGCGCAGCGGATTGTTTTCCTGATGGGCGTTTCACGCGAATGTCCGCCCCAGGGCTTTCACCAACGTGCTGTCGACATTTAGGCGCTGGGCAGGAACCCCGGCGGGCATCACAACCTGCTTCCTGCCGCCGTATTTACGAATTGAGAACGGTACATGCACAGAAATGGTCTCCACGCTCATTTGCCGCCGGGTCATGCCGCTTGCCCAACATCACTGGCCATTTCATCCACGAGGCCGCTGAGCCCATCGATACGCAAGCGCACATCGTTTCCACCAAGACCGATATCCACTCGTTCCACCAGCAACTGAATAATGCGGGCCTGCTCGGCGGGGAACAATTCATCCCAGATCGGATCAAGCTGGGTCATCGCCTCGCGGACATCATTCTCATTGATCCCGGAATCCGATACCTTCGCCACTTTCCACGTTCCGACGATAATTTCCGGTTGACGAAACATCGCGCGCAGCTGGTCGATCACCGTCGTCTCGATTACCGCGGCGGGTATACCAAGATTCCCAACGCCATCGGGATTTTCATGATAATTCAACAAAATCCACTCTAATGATATCCATTATGCGCCACGCCCGGAGTTTTTAGTGCCATCGCGGTTTGATTGATGATATTGGGCGGATACCGCACCTTGACAGAAATCTGATGCCACCCTTGACACCAACGATATCCGCAACAGTTCTTGGCGGTTTGCTGTCTGACGTTCAGCGCGCCCTCGACGTTGCACGTCTCGACATCTCAAAGGAGTCGCTCTCGGTCAAACTTAAGCGGGTCGGTTGGGATGATAATTTTCTTTTCCACCTTCTCAAACAGTTAGATGGAGAATAGGCCATTTGCGATTGCCCTGAGCAACAGGACGTTACAACGAGACTTGGATCACTTGGGTTTGTCCTTTAGAGAACTGACAAAAAAAATAAGAATGGATCGCGCCAATGAATTGCTATGTGAAACCAATACACCGATTACGGATATCGCTACCGAGTTGGGTTATTCATCCCATTCTCATTTCACGCGCGCTTATCGCAGAGATCATGAAACACCCCCGGTTCAGTTCAGAAATTTGTGGCTCAAAGGGAATAGCCACGCCGCGTTTACCCGATGAATTCTTGCAACAAAACAGTTTGGCGGGTTTCTCGGTTGCCTAGTGCGTTGGAAGCCGCTTTTATCAGACGGAAACCGGATTGAGCGCGAGAAAATGAGGTGCGCCGCCTGACTTGAAGTGCCCTGGATATAGCGGGACCTGGGTGCGACAATTCTACAACTGTGTCTCCGCGGTTAATTCACGAAGATAATGAAAAGGAAGCCAAACCATGAGTGGGTTAGATATTTTTGCCTGGATTGTTTTGATCGTAATGATCGCATCAGTTCTGATCGGATTCATCGTTCTGGCAAAACTGCCGGGCAAAATTGCCCACGATCGGGGGCATCCTCAGGCCGAGGCGATCAATGTCGCCGGTTGGCTGGGCGCACTTGCGATGGGTGTATTCTGGCCGCTGGCCATGGTCTGGGCCTTTACCCGATCGTCGCTGTCGACAGATGCGCCCACCGGGGCAACCGGTAAGGAGGTCGCCAAATGATTCTCTTTTTAACCCTTATTTACGTCGCATTTCTGTTTGTACTGATCAAACTCAAGGTGCTGCCGAATACCTCGATGACCTGGCTGTCCACAATTGTCTGGGTCGTCGTTCTGTTCTTATTCCTGTTCATCCCGATGCAATGGGGGGCCCCCGCAGGGTCGGCACGGATATTGACCCGCGCGGTTCAGATCGTGCCGAATGTCGCCGGGCAGGTGGTTGAAATCACTGCACGCCAGAACGTCCCACTGAAAGAAGGTGACCTTCTTTTCAGGATAGACCCGAAGCCCTTTGAAATCGCGGTGGAACTGGCCGAGGCATCATTGGTGCGAACAATAGCCCAGGCCCTGCAGGACAAGGATGCACTGGCCAACGCTGAGGCACAGATGAAGCAGGCCGAAGCGGTTCGGGATCTGGCGCAGGCCAGGTTTAATGATGACGCGCAACTGGTGCAAAGCGGCGCGATTTCCGAGAACCGCTTGCAACGGCGCGAGACCGACCTTGATAAAGCCAAAGCTGGGGTCGACCAGGCACAGGCAGCTGTGTCGCGGGCGAAAACCGAATTGGGCGCAGTGACCGAAGGTGGTCTTATTGCCAAGGTCGCCGAGGCACAGGCCCGGCTGGAGCAGGCCGAATGGAACATGGAACAGACCAACGTCCGCGCCCCGGGGGACGGTTTTGTCACCAATCTGGCGCTGGCAAAGGGGCAAAGGGTCGTCGCCTTCCCACTTGCGCCATCAATGCTGTTCGTTGACACATCCGAAAAGCTTTTGGTCGCAGAAATCCACCAGATTTACCTGCGGCACGTGAAACCGGGCCAACTGGTCGAGATTGCAATGAAAACACACCCCGGCGAACTGCTGACGGGCACAGTGGACACGGTCATCAACCTGACGGCACGGGGTCAGGCGATGGTGGCGGGCACCATAGCCCCCACCGGTACGATCCAGCCAGAGCCGTTCTTTGTGCGTATCAAGCTGGACGATACGGTTGATACCGACCTGCTGTTGCCCGGTGCGGTGGGCAGCGTGGCGATCTATACAGAAAATGTGGCCGCAACCCATGTCATCCGCAAGGTGATGCTCCGCATGGAAAGCATTCTGAACTATCTGAACCCGGCATTGTAAATATCGGGCCAACCTGATTAAACCCGGGCGGCTGGTGGAAAAGTTACTGAACAATAAGAGAGAGAAAAAATGGCAGATATGAAAACCCTGATGGCTGAGCTTCAGCAAAAGCGGGACGAAATAAAGTTGCAACTGCATCTTGGGTCAATGGAGGCGGAAGAAGAATGGGATACGCTGGTTTCGACCTGGGACACGTTCCTTTCCGCTTCACAATTCGATCAAACCGCCGAAGAAGTTGGCGATGCGGCACGCGAATTGGGACTGAGAATGAAGACGGCCTATGACAAGGCTAAAAAAGGGCGGGATGACTGACAAAGCCAAAACATCTGCGTCGCCAGTCCGGTGTCAGCAGGCACAGGTGTCAAGACGCTATGGCTCGATCGCGTTCTGGCACCATTTGCTTGTTGTTTTGCTGGTTCTGCTTTTGGGGCTCTATTTCGGGTCTGGTCTCCTTATCCCGCTGGCCGTGGCGCTGCTGAATTTCGTCTTATTGACCGCCATCATCGACTGGATTGCCCATTTGCGCCCCGGCGGCCACCAAATACCGCGATGGCTGGCGCAAGTGTTCGGGCTGGCGCTGGTCTTGCTTGGCCTTGGTGTAATTGTGGCAATTCTGGCCAACCAGGCGGGCGATGTGACGGCGGCTATTCCGCGATACCAAGAGCGGTTCGGGCAAATCATTTCGCTGGTAGTCCAATTCGCCGGTGACGATGTAACTTCTCGTGTAACTGCCGAAATGGCAAAAATGGATTTGTCCGGGGTGGCCGCAACAGTTGTGGGAAGCGCCGGATCATTCCTGTCAGGTTTTGTTCTGGTGCTGCTGTACCTTCCGTTCATGATGCTCGAGCGGAGCCCGATGCGAAAGAAAATTTCCCTGATGGCAGCAACACCTGATGCGGCATCAGAATTCAGCCGGGTTTTGGCGTCGATCTCGATCGGCCTGCAACGCTATGTTGGCATCAAGACCGTCATCAGTCTGTTGACCGGAGCGCTCAGCTACGCGGTGATGAAGCCTGTCGGGCTGGATTTTGCTGAAACTTGGGCTGTTCTCGTATTCACACTGAATTTCATTCCAACCATCGGCTCTGTTCTGGCCGTGATAATCCCTGTCATTGTGGCGCTTGTGCAGTTCGAAACACTGCCCCCGATCCTGATCATCGTGTTTGGATGTGGGGCGATTCAGTTTGTAGTCGGCAATATCCTGGAACCATCGCTGACCGGAAAATCCCTGAACCTGTCGCCTTTTCTGGTGATCCTGTCCCTGACCTTCTGGACCACGATATGGGGTATCCCCGGCGCGCTACTGAGCGTGCCGATCACCGTTTGCGTGATGATCATTTTTGCCAATTTGCCCGCGACGAGACCGCTGGCAATCCTGATGTCAGGCGATGGAAAGCTGGCAACAGGGGAGGAGGCACCGCCTGAGGTGCCGGGAAAGCCACAGAGCCCCGATGGGCTGCACCTAAAAGAGGAAACGGGATAATGGCAACCAAGGCAGAAC
>DAOUQK010000048.1 GCA_030625695.1 Paracoccaceae bacterium
ACGCAGATTGCGTGGCCCTTTTTCGTGTGCCTGTCTCTAACGCTGGTCAGGCGGTATGGCCTTATACCAGAACGCCCGGACACTGTCTCATGCAGCCATCCGTAGGGTGGGGTTCCACCCCACCGCCCCGTCCCGCCCGGCCCGGCAAAGTCCAAGGGATGATGGGTTGAAAACCCATCCTACGCAACAATGACAGGCCGGTCTTTGGGCGGGTTGGTATAATATCAGGGGGCACAAACATCGCATCGTTATCGTCAGGCGTAGGGGTGAGCAGGACTGCCCACCCTACCGGCCAGGGGCCGATCAATCATTGGACGGGTTAGCCTTAAGCCTGCCCGACAACTCGGCCCTGTGTTGCTCACTCCAACCATTGGTTCGCCGCTTGGTTCCAGGGGGATGGATTTCCAGCCCTGTACCCGGTCGCCAGCTTTGCTTTGGCCGATTGGGCGCGGCACCAGATTGCCGCCACAATTGGGACATACACCTTGCAGGTCTTCCTCGGCGCAGGGGCGCAGAAGGTGCATTCATAGGTGCAAATACGGGCAAGGCCGGATGCAGGCGGCAGATCACAGTCGCAAAGTTTGCAGTTGGGGCGCAGTTCCAGCATGTGGGAATGTCTGGCGGCACACTCGGAAAAATACAAGCACTCAGCCATTTTTGACCTGAGGCAAGAAGTCCCCGGCCGGGCCGAAGCCTCCAGTGCCCGCCGATATTCCCAACCTATTTGAAAACCTTTCAATAGCGTTCTGAAGCGTTCTGATCACCAACCAAAAAAGGGCCGGTCGCAATGACCGGCCCTTTTCCCAAGGTGTCTTGTGGTGTTCTGGTTCAGATCAGTTGCGGTTGCCAAACAGGTGCAGCAACATGACGAACATGTTGATAAAGTCGAGATACAGGCTCAACGCGCCCATGATCGCGGCCTTGCCAAGCCATTCGGTATCGCCGGAATGGGCCATTTGCAGATAGGTCGTTTTGATCTTCTGGGTGTCATAGGCGGTCAGGCCGGCAAAGATCAGCACACCAATCGCCGAGATTGCGAACATCATCGCAGACGATTGCAGGAATATATTGACCACCATCGCCACGATCAGACCAATCAGCCCCATCATCAGGAAAGTACCCCAGCCGCTAAGGTCTTTTTTGGTGGTATAGCCATACAAGCTCAGACCGGCAAAAGCGATCGAGGTGATCAGGAATACCTGAGCGATCGAATTCGAAGTGTAGATCAGAAAGATCGAGCTGAGCGAGACGCCCATCACCGCGGCAAATGCATAAAACACCAGCTGCGCTGTGGCCGCCGACATCTTGTTGATCATCGCGCTTAGGCCGAACACAAAGGCAAGGGGTGCAAACATCACCACATAGCGCAGGCCAGTGGTGTACAATGTGACGCCCAGATCGGTCAGATATTTATCGGTGCCGATCATATAGCCATTTGGCACAGTCGTTACCGCCAGCCCGGAAATCGCCCAGGCCGCAAGAGCGGTGAGCAGCATGCCAACGGACATTGTGCCGTAGACCTTGTTCATATGGGCGCGAAGCCCGGCGTCAATCTCACTGGCGCGGGCACCAGTGGCCGTTCCGATCGTGTTGTATTCAGCCATTTCCGGGCCTCCATGTTCAAAAACAATTGGGCCGCCAAAGTATTTTGGCAGCATTCTTAATGAATATCGTAGGAACGGCGGGTATTTTCAAGTATTTCCGGGTGAATATCGGTCAGATTGTAATAATAATGGCGGGCTACCGCAGAGTTGACGCAGAGTTGACGCAGAGTTGCTGCTGTGCAACCCGCCATTATCGTTGGTTAACCGTCTTTGGGGACGCTGTGTGGATCAGCGTGTCCAACTGGCCGGCGCGTCCCAGATGGACCGCTCTGCTTCTCTCAAAGCTTCGTCGCGGGTTACGCCAATATCTTTCAGGATCGCTTTGTCCAGAGACTTCAGTTGCTGACGCTGGCGCCAGAGGCCACGCGCCTGCATCAGTTTTGCCAACACCGAAATACGCGGGGCGACGGTGGCGTGGGATGCAGTTGCGCAGTTTGTGTTTGTCATAGTCATGTCGAGTTCCTTTCCCGGGTTCTGTGATGGTTCGTGTCGTTTCGATCAATTTCCTTGATGTGTATGGCGAAGTATGAATAATATTGAAAACGAATGTTTGTGTGGCTAACCATCAAGGATTGTGATGATGCGAAATCTCGACATAACCACGCTGCGGTCATTTGTTGCTGTGGCTGACACCGGCGGGGTCACACGCGCCGCTGGCTTTCTGCACCTGACCCAATCGGCGGTGTCGATGCAATTGAAGCGGCTTGAGGAACTGCTGGGGCTGGAATTGCTGGACCGCTCGGCGCGCACCATTGCGCTGACGGCCTCGGGCGACCAGCTTCTGACATATGCGCGCCGGATGGTGGCTCTGAATGACGAATTGATCGGGCGGCTGACCCATCAGGCGTTCGAAGGCGAGGTCATTCTCGGCGTGCCGCATGACATCGTCTACCCGCTGATCCCGCGAGTAATGCAGCGGTTCAATGCGGCCTATCCACGGGTCAAGGTAAAGTTGCTGTCGTCAAATTCGACCGAGTTGAAGGCGCAATTTGCGCGCGGCGACTGCGATCTGGTCCTGACAACCGAGGCTGCGCCGACCACGGACAGCGAAACCATCTGCCAATTGCCGCTGGTCTGGGTTGGCGCCCATAACGGCATAACCTGGCGTCAGACCCCGTTGCGGATCGCATTCTGCCGCCAGTGCCTGTTCCGGCCCAAGGTGATCGAAGTCCTGGATCAGGCCGGTGTCCAGTGGGACATGATGGTGGACAGTGAACGCGACCTGGCGATCGAGGCGACGGTGTCGGCCGATCTGGCGGTTCAGGCGGTACTGGAGGGCACCGAACCTGCGCATCTGGCCCGCATCGACCACGGCGGCGCGCTGCCGGAACTGCCGGTGTATATGGTCAACCTTTATGGCGGCGAGTTGGGCCGGGGCGAAATTATCATCGAACTGGCCAATCTGATACGCCAGACTTTTGAGAGCTTTGGTGGCAGACATCTTAAGGCGGTTGGCTAACGGCGTTCGAAGCTAGACCTCATACCAGAACGCCCGGACGCTGACTCCTGGCCGGGTTGCGTAGGGTGGGGTTTCACCCCACCGCCCCGCCCGGCAAAGTCAAAGGGATGATGGGTTGAAAACCCATCCTACGCAACAACAACAGGTCGGTCTTTGGGTGGATTGGTATCAGTTACATGGTGATGACAATCTTGCCGGTCGAGGTGCGGTTGCGCAGCATCTCCATGCCCTCGCCGACGCGCGCAAGCGGCAGAACGTGGCTGATATGCGGATGCAGTTTGCCCGCCTGATACCAACCGATCAGGGTTCGCAGACTTGCGTCCACCAGTTCGGGCCGGAATTTCAAATAACCGCCGATGTAAAAGCCGACCACTGACAGGTTTTTCACCAGCAGATGGTTGGCGGGAATTTGCGGCACGCTGCCGCTGGCAAACCCGATACACAACAGCCGACCTTCGGGCCGACACGCGCGAAACGCCGCCTTGAAAACGTCGCCCCCCACCGCGTCATAAACCACATCCGCGCCGCCCAATTCCAGAACCCGGTCCCGCAGATCTTCGTCTGCATCTATCAGATGGTCCGCCCCGGCGGCTTTGGCCACCGCCAGCTTGTTCGCCCCCCGCGCCATGGCAATGACCCGTGCACCCATCAGCTTGCCAATCTCAACCGCCGTCAGCCCAACACCGCCGGCCGCTCCGGTCACCAACAGGGTCTCGCCCGGTTGCAGACGGGCGCAATGGGACAGCGCCATGTGGCTGGTGGCATAGGCGATCTGAAAACCGGCGGCATGCTCGAAACTCATCATATCGGGCAGCGGCAAAATGCGGGCCGCATCGAACACGCCTTGTTCGGCCAACCCACCATGTCCGGCAAAAACCGCCACCCTATCACCGATTCGCAAACCACTCACAGCGTCACCCAAACCGCTGACAATCCCGGCTGATTCCATGCCCAAAGTGAACGGCGTGGCCGGAATGTCCTGATATTTCCCATCTTGCATCAAATTATCAGCAAAATTTAGCCCACAAGCTTTTATTGTTAATAACACTTGCCCCGGGCCGGGCTCCAAAGGGGAGATCTGACGTAAAGATGCCGGGGCTCCTGCTTGCGAAATTTCATATGCATACATGTGAATAAGTCCTTGAATTATCATGGTTTGTTAAAGCATTTTAGTCGTAATTAGTTGGTCGTTTACAGACATTTTCTTAGCCTGTTCCCCTTTGGTCTGATTGGATCTGAGTGGGCCGGTTACACCGCAAATACCCAGCCGGAACTGTGTTTTCACCAATTTACAACACAACCAGAGGCGTTTTTAGCTCCGTAGTTAATCAACCGCCTTGAATTGAGCGCGAAAGCTCGTAATATCACATTGATCGTGCGGGTCACACCGCATCTTTGGGGCATTGGAAATTTCGAAGTACCACCTTGGGTGAGGGTGTGGTGCTGGTTTTGATGCGCCCGTGTAATAACAATTTATTAACTAAGGAGAAATCTATGACCCATCCGGTAGACGTTCATGTGGGGAAACGTGTTCGGCACAGAAGGTGGCTGATAGGCAAGACTCAGCAGCAGCTGGCCGAACAGGTTGGGATCAAGTTTCAGCAAATCCAAAAGTATGAAACCGGGGCCAACCGGGTCAGTGCGTCCCGGCTTTGGGACATTGCCGAGGCCCTGGATGTGCCGGTCAGCTTTTTCTTCGAGGGCCTTGAAGAAGAACATAAAGAATCGGCTAAATCGTCAACGCACCCTGCGCTCCCGGCTGATCTGATGGGTGACAAAGAGGCGCTTGATCTGGTGCGGTCGTATTATTCGATCCCTGAAAACCAACGCCGCCGGTTGTTCGATCTGGCCCGTGTTCTAAGCGACGTGGCCTGAGGCTTCGGTTCCAGGTAAACCGGCTTGCAAATGGTCCGGTTGGATGTCACCTGATAACGTATGACATCCAACCAGCCAACTGATCTTGAAATCGCACATATGATGGCCGACGCCGCGCGTCAGGTCATCCTTCCGTATTTTCGCGCCTCTGGCCTTGAGGCCGAAAACAAGCTGACCAGCGGATTTGATCCGGTAACGGTGGCCGACCGCGAGGCGGAAACCGCCATGCGGGATATTTTGCAACGCCTGCGCCCGGATGATGCAATCTGGGGCGAAGAATTTGGCCAGGTCGCCGGCACCAGTGGACGCACCTGGGTGCTTGACCCGATTGACGGCACGCGTGGGTTTGTCAGCGGTACACCAACCTGGGGCGTGCTGATTGCCCTGTCCGACGCCAACGGTCCGTTTCTTGGCATAGTCGACCAGCCTTATATCGGCGAGCGGTTTGTCGGCGCACCGGGTGTGGCCGAAATGACCGGGCCACAAGGCAAAATGGCGCTGGCCACCCGCACGACAGAGCGGCTTGATCAGGCGATATTGTATTCCACCTTTCCAGAGGTCGGCACAAAGGCCGACCGTGCCGGATTCGAGGCCGTGTTAGAGCAAGTTCTGCTGACCCGCTATGGAATGGATTGCTACGCTTACGCTTTGGTGGCGGCAGGCCAGATTGATCTGGTGATCGAGGCGAAGCTGAACGCCTATGATGTTCAAGGTCCAATTGCAGTGGTTCAGGCGGCGGGCGGCATTGTCACCGACTGGCAAGGCGCTCCGGCGCATCAGGGCGGGCGGATATTGGCGGCGGCAAACGCAACGATTCACGCAAGAGCGCTTGAGATTTTGCAAACCTATTGAGCGATTGCTGCCTTTAGGCTAAAATCCTCGTTGGATGTCCGAGTCTTTCTACCCGCTTTCCATCGGCGTTCGTTACACTTCATGTTTCCGAGGCGGGTCTGAGCGAAGTGTAAAGGACCCTGAAATGCCCGAAACTCTTATCCGACATGCCGATACCATCCTGACAATGGACGCGACGCGACGCGAATTGTCCGGTGCCGATATTCTGCTGCGTGACGGTGTAATCGTTGAAATCGGCACCGGTCTTACTACCACGGGAACCGTGGTTTCGGCCAGGGGCTGTGTGGTGACGCCGGGCCTGGTCAATACCCATCACCACCTTTACCAGACCCTGACCCGCGCCGTACCCGGCGGTCAGGACGCGCTGCTGTTTGGCTGGCTGCAAACGCTATACCCGATCTGGTCGCGCTTTGGCCCGGAAGAGATGTACGTCTCGGCCCTGACCGGGTTGGCGGAACTGGCGTTGTCGGGCTGCACGCTCAGTTCGGACCACTTGTATCTTTACCCCAACGGTTCACGGCTGGACGATACCATCGCCGCCGCCTCCGAGATCGGCCTGCGCTTTCACCCCACCCGCGGGTCCATGAGCATCGGCGAAAGCGACGGCGGCTTGCCGCCGGATGCCTTGGTGGAACAGGAACGCGATATTCTGAATGATACCATCCGGGTGATTGATGCGTTCCATGACGCCGCGACCGGCTCCATGTGCCGGGTCGGCATCGCCCCCTGTTCGCCCTTTTCCGTCAGCCGCGATCTGATGCGCGATGCGGCCCTGTTGGCGCGCGACAAGCGGGTCATGCTGCACACCCACCTGGCCGAAAATAACGAAGATATTGCCTATTCCGAAGCCAAATTTGGCTGCCGCCCCGGCCAATACGCCGAAGACCTCGGCTGGACCGGGCCAGACGTCTGGCATGCCCATTGTGTCAAACTGAACGGGGTCGAAATTGACTTGTTTGCCCGCTCACAAACCGGCGTGGCCCATTGTCCCTGTTCCAACTGCCGCCTCGGCAGCGGCATCGCACCCGTGCGTGCCATGCGCGACGCAGGCGTCAAGGTCGGCCTTGGAGTTGATGGCTCGGCCAGCAACGATGCGGGCAATCTGGTGTCAGAGGCGCGTCAGTCCCTGTTGATGCAACGGGTCGCAAATGGCGCCGACGCGATGAGCGCGCGCGAGGCGCTGGAGATTGCCACCCGTGGCGGCGCCGATGTGCTTGGTCGCCCGGATTGCGGGCGTTTAGAGGTCGGCAAACGCGCCGATATTGCTCTTTGGGACACAACCGGCATCGAATCCGCCGGCAGCTGGGACCCGGCGGCCTTACTGCTGGC
The DNA here is from genome assembly GCA_030625695.1 of Paracoccaceae bacterium. Lineage (GTDB taxonomy): Bacteria > Pseudomonadota > Alphaproteobacteria > Rhodobacterales > Rhodobacteraceae > NVQY01. The sequence continues at coordinate 7,120 of DAOUQK010000048.1, forward strand.
CGGCCCAACTCGCGTCAAACATCTGTTTGTCGAAGGCCGTCAAATCGTGAGCGACGGTCATGTTACCAGCATCGACCTGCCGCGCACAATTGAACGCCAGAACACCTTGGCACGCGCTCTGAATACCTAACTGCGCTCCCTCTTCATCTCGCAAAATAAACTCGCACCGCAGGTACGCCCGCTTCAGCGGGCGTTTTCTTCAAACCGCTTACCGCCAATCCAGACATCGGCAATCGCCCGGTCATCCCCCATCATAATGGTGGCAAACATCGCCTCCCATATCTCACTGGCGTGTCGCTCGCGCTGCGCAATTGCCGGAGTCGATGCCAGGTCCAAAACCACCAGATCACCCTCCATCCCCGGCGCAATATTACCGATCTTGTCGCCCATATGCAGCGCCTCGGCTGAGCCAACCGTGGCCAGCCAGATCAACTGCGCGCCGTGCAGCGGGTTGCCTCGCAATTGCGCCACCTCATAAGCCGCCGCCATTGTGCGCAGCATCGAAAACGACGACCCCCCACCGGTGTCGGTGGCCAGTCCGACCCGCTGACCGGCCTCCATCAGCCCGCCCATATCAAACAACCCCGACCCGATGAACATGTTCGACGTCGGACAATGCACCAAACCCGCGCCAACTTCGGCCAAGCGATCACGCTCGCGGGGCTCTAAGTGGATAGCATGACCATAAAGACCGCGCGCGCCCAACAACCCATGCATTTCATAGGTATCAAGGTAATCGCGCGCCTCCGGGTACAGCGACTTGACCCATTCAATCTCGTCCACCTGCTCGCTCAGATGGGTTTGCATCAGGCAATCAGGGTGCTCGGCCCACAAAGCCCCCATCGCCTCAAGCTGTTCGGGCGTCGAAGTGGGCGAAAACCGCGGCGTGATGGCATAGCTGATCCGGTCCACCCCGTGCCAACGCTGCAATAGCGCGCGACTGTCGTCATACGCAGATTGCGCGGTATCCCGCAGGCCATCCGGCGCATTGCGGTCCATACAGGTTTTGCCTGCCACCACCCGCTGACCCCGACTTTGCACCTCACTGAAGAACGCCTCGACGCTGGCGGGATGGATGGTGCAAAAGCTGCAAATGGTGGTGGTGCCATTGGACGTAGTCAGGTCCAGATACCGCCGGGCAATTTCGGCGGCGTAACCCTCGTCGCCAAATTTCATCTCTTCCGGGAAAGTATAAAGGTTCAGCCAGTCAATCAGCCGTTTGCCCCAACTGGCGATCATCGCCGTCTGTGGATAATGTGCATGGGCGTCGACGAACCCGGCCATAATCACATGAGTTCCATAATCGGTGATTTCCGCCTTAGGGTGCGCCTTGCGCAAATCCGCGAACCCGCCAATACCCACGATTTTCCCGTCCCGCAGCACCAAAGCTTCGTCAAACCGGGACGCGTCCTGTGGTGGCGCGTCAAATGGCGAGTCGGAAAATGACAAAACCTGCCCTTTCAGGATCATTTCGTCACCCATATGCCGGTTCCTTTTGCTTAGCTTTGTACTCGCAACATCGTAACTGCCCAATCTCTTGCGGTAAATCGCGCTATTTTCATTGTTTTTCACATGCTGCTTCTTTTAATAAACGAACAATCGTGAAAGGGCAGAATATGGAACCACAGGATATGACGCCCGAAAGTGACTCGCCCGGCGACGATTACAGTCTGGACCGAAGTGCTGTTTCGGCAATTCTGGCCGCTGTTGATCTAGGTAATCGCGACCAGCTGAGCGATTTGATGGAGCCGCTGCACGCCGCTGACATCGCCGACCTGCTGGAACAGATCAACAGCGCCGACCGGGTCCGGCTGATCCGGCTATACGACCATGAATTTGACGGCGAAATCCTGAGCGAGCTGGACGAAAGCGTGCGCGAGGACGTGATTGGCATTCTTGAGCCACACGTTCTGGCCGGGGCCGTGCGCGAACTTGAAAGCGACGATGTGGTCGATCTGGTCGAAGACCTGGGCGAGCCACAACAAGAAGCCATCCTTGAGGTGCTGGAAGACGCCGACCGGGTGGCAGTTGAACAGGCGCTGGCCTGGCCCGAGAATTCCGCCGGACGTCTGATGCAGCGCGAGGTGGTGATGGCACCGGCCCATTGGAATGTCGGTCAAGTCATTGATTTTATACGAGAAGCTGAAGTTCTACCAGAACAGTTTTACCATGTGGTCCTGGTTGATCCCCGCTTGCATCCAACTGGCAATGTGACGCTTGGCAAAATCATGAGTTCCGGGCGCGACGTGATGCTGGGCGACATTGTCGAAGAGGTTTTCCAGATTATCCCGGCGTTGCAGGACGAAGAAGACGTGGCCTATGCGTTCAATCAGTATCACCTGATCAGCGCGCCGGTGGTGGACGAAGAGGGCCGCCTGATCGGTATGATCACCATCGACGACGCCATGGCGGTGCTGGACGAAGAACACGAAGAAGACATCCTGCGGCTGGCCGGTGTGGCCGAAGAAAGTGCCCTGTCCGATACGGTCGCCGCAACCGTGCGCCGTCGTTTGCCCTGGCTGGCGGCCAATCTGGCGACGGCAATCTTGGCCTCGCTGGTGATCGCGCTGTTCGAAGATATCATCACCCGATTTGTGGCATTGGCGATCCTGATGCCGATCATCGCCTCGATGGGGGGCAATGCCGGTACGCAATCGCTGACGGTGGCGGTGCGGGCGATGGCGACCAAAGACCTGACCACCTCGAACGTCTGGCGGGTGATCCGGCGCGAAGCCTGGGTGGGGTTGGCCAACGGGCTGGTGTTTGCCGTGGTGATGGGGGTGGTCGGACTGATCTGGTTCGGCTCGCCATTGTTGGGCGCGGTGATTGCGGCGGCGATGGTGGTCAATATGCTGGTGGCCGGGCTGGCCGGGACAATCGTGCCGGTGGTGATGGAGAGGGTCGGGGTTGATCCGGCACTGGCGTCGGGCACGTTTGTCACGACCGTGACCGATATCGTCGGGTTCTTTGCCTTTCTGGGGCTGGCCGGGCTGGTGTTGTTATGACCGCTCTGGCCGAGATCAAACAGGCCGCCCGCGCCGCCGGATTTGCCCGGCGCAAACTGGCGCATGCGCAGGCGGGTCCGGGTGTGGCGGGGCATCTTTCCCAAGTGTTGGCCGGCTATCGCGGCGTGGCTTTGGCCGGGTATATGCCGATCCGCACCGAGATTGATCCGATCCCGACCATGGAAGAGGCCGCCGCCCATGGCTTGGTTGGCGTGCCGGTGATCCGCGCGCCGGGTCAGGCTCTGGTGTTTTCGCGCTGGCAACCGGGCGGGGCAATGGTGGCCGGGCCGTTCGGGGCGCGTATCCCGGCGCAAGAGGATTTGATGGTGCCGGAAATCCTCATCGTGCCACTGGTGGCGTTTGACCTTAAGGGCGGGCGCCTGGGCTATGGTGGTGGATTTTATGACCGGACTTTAGAGGGCTTGCGTCAGCAGCGTGCGACTTTGGCGATTGGGTTTGCATTTGCGGCACAACAGACGGATGACCTGCCGTTAGAGGCAACAGATCAACCGCTTGACATGGTGGTAACCGAAGTCGGGGTGCACGAATTTTCCGGCTAATTCCAGTTTGTCTAATAAATGACCCGTCGTTGGCCCGTAGGGTGGGTGAAAACCCACGCGTGGAATCGTTCTAAGCCGGGGTAAACGTGGGTTTCACCCACCCTACGCCAGTCACGCCTCAGGCAACGCTTGTTCTCCGGCAAAAGGCGTCCTACCACAGGGACATGAGAATATTATTTTTGGGCGACGTAATGGGCCGGGCCGGACGGTCCGCGATCAAAGACAAACTGCCAGGTCTGCGTAAAGACTGGCGGTTGGATTTCATCGTGGTGAACGGCGAAAATGCAACCAGCGGTATGGGATTGAACGCAGCACATGCGCGTGGACTGCTCGAGGCGGGAGTGGATTGCCTGACCCTTGGTGATCATGCGTTTGACCAAAAGGACATGCTGCAATTCATTGAAAGTGAACCGCGCATCATCCGCCCCATCAACTTTGCCAAAGGCGCGCCCGGCAAAGGGTTCCGCCTGTTCAACGCGCCGGGTGGCCGCAAGGTTCTGGTGGCGCAGGTGCTGGGCAACGTGTTCATGAAACGCGCCTTTGACGATCCGTTTTCAGCCATTGAACCGGTGCTCAAGGCGCATCCGCGCGGCGGTCTGGCACAGGCGATGATCGTTGATATGCACTGCGAGGCGACATCGGAAAAGATGGCGATGGGGCATTATTGCGACGGACGTGCCAGCCTTGTTGTTGGCACTCATACGCATGTTCCGACCAGTGACGCACAGGTTTTACCCGGCGGCACCGGCTATCTAAGTGACGCGGGCATGTGCGGCGATTACAACTCGGTCATCGGCATGGACAAGGGCGAACCAATGCGCCGCTTTATCACCGGAATGCCCAAGGCGCGGTTCACCCCGGCGCTGGGCGAAGCCACGCTGTCGGGGGTATTTGTCGACACAGATGACCGCACCGGACAGGCGCGCGAGATAAAAATGATCCGTATAGGTGGGCGGTTGCAACCGGCAACGCCGTGATACGAAAACCCGCCGTACTTCATTATTGCGTGCTGCTCATTCTCGGGGCCAGCTGGGGATTATCCACGCCACTTTCCAAAATAGCGGTCAGTTCCGGTCACGGGGAATTCGGCCTGGTGTTCTGGCAATTGGTTATCGGTGCATTGATCATGGCCGGACCAAGTTTTGCCGGTGGTGGACGCCTGCCGCTAAACCGGCGCGCATTGGTTGTATTTGTGGTCATTGCCCTGACCGGAACTGTCATTCCGGATGCAGCCTTTTTCAGCGCAATCAGGCACTTGCCCGCAGGGGTGATGGCAATCATCCTGTCGCTGATCCCGATGTTTGCCTTTCCGATGGCGCTTGGGCTTGGGTTGGAACGGTTCAGCCTGCTGCGCATTGGCGGGATAACTGTCGGTCTGATGGGGGTGTTGCTTATGGTCCTGCCCGAAGCAAGCCTGCCGGGTGTGGCCCTGTTGGCATGGATCCCCTTGGCGTTGATTGCGCCGATAAGTTATGCGTTTGAAACCAATTACGTCGCCAAATGGGGCGTGGCCGACATGACCCCGGTGCAGGTCATGTTTGGCGTGTCGCTGGTGGGGGCGGTGATCACCCTTCCGCTGGCACTGGCAACCGGGCAATTCATCAACCCGGTCCGGATCTGGGGCGCGCCCGAATGGGCGTTTCTGGCGTCCTCGGCAATCCATGTGGTGGTTTATGCGGGCTATGTCTGGCTGGTGGGCCGGGCGGGGGCGGTGTTTGCGGTGCAGGTCAGCTATCTTGTCACCGGATTCGGCGTAGTCTGGGCCATGGCACTGCTGGGCGAAAGTTATTCTCGCTATGTCTGGGCGGCTTTGGCGCTGGTTCTGGTCGGTGTGTTTCTGGTTCAACCCCGGTCCGAAATTTCGCCAGATGACAATGATCGTCCCGACAAGACGCCAAAGCGGGCGGCACCCTGATGGATCGTTCACGCGCGCGTCTTGTATTGGCACTGATGGTTTTGGCCGCCGGCTGGGGCATAACCATTCCGATGACCAAAATCGCGGTCAGTACCGGTCACAGCTTTGCCGGGCTGATCTTCTGGCAACTGGTTATCGGCGTGTTGGTGATGGTGCCGATATCGCTTTTCCGCCGTCGCAAATTGCCGCTCCACAAATCTGCGCTGAAAACCTATCTGGTGATCGCTCTGATCGGCACATTGGTGCCAAATTCGGCCTCGTATCAGGCCATCGCCCATCTGCCATCCGGGGTCGTTTCCGTCCTGATGTCGCTGATCCCAATCATCGCCTTTCCGATTGCTCTGGGCCTGAAGCTGGAAGCGTTCAGCCCGCGCCGCCTTGGCGGTTTACTGGTCGGGCTAACCGGCGTCATGATATTGATCCTTCCGGGCGCGAGCCTGCCCGAGGCGGCCATGCTGGCCTGGATACCGGTGTCACTGATATCGGTCACCTGCTATGCCTTTGAGGGCAATTACGTTGCCAAATGGGGCACCGGCGGGGCCGGTCCCATTCAGGTCTTGCTGGGGGCGTCGCTGGTCGGGGCGCTGATTGCGGGGCCGGTTGTTATTGGCACCGGGACTTATATTTCGCCGTTCCGCGTCTGGGGCGCGCCCGAAGTGGCGCTGGTGCTGTCGTCTATCATTCATGTGCTGGTCTATACCGGCTATGTCTGGATGGTTGGCCGGGCAGGGCCGGTTTTTGCGGTTCAGATCAGCTATCCGGTCACCGGGTTTGGGATAATCTGGGCCATGGTGTTGCTGGGCGAAAGTTATCCGCGCACCTTCTGGGTTGCCATGGCTTTGGTTCTGGCCGGCGTGTTTCTGGTCCAACCACAGCGCAACCGGGGCGAGCGCGCGCTTGTGCCCGGTGCCAAAGACCGTCAGGATAACACGTAAGATAAGCAGCGGGGGGCAAGATGAACTTATTTGCGTTTTCCCAGACCGGCGAAGCGATTGTAACCCTTGTGGTTGTCGCAATCATGTTCATCCTGTTCATGCGTGAACGCTATCCGGCCGAAGTGGTGGCGATTGGCGGTGCTGCGGCAATGCTGGCGCTGGGCGTGTTACCCTACGAAGACGCGCTGCACGTGCTGTCCAACCCGGCCCCCTGGACCATTGTCGCGATGTTCATCGTCATGGGCGCATTGGTGCGCACCGGGGCGCTGGCCTGGTTCACCCACCTGGCCGAATCTCAGGCCGATGCCCGCCCCGCCGTCGCCATCGGCGCGTTGATGGCATTCGTTGTGGTGGCCTCGGCGTTTGTGAACAACACACCAGTGGTGGTGGTGATGATCCCGGTGTTTGTGCAATTGTGCCGCCGGTTGAACATCTCGCCTAGCAAGCTGTTGATTCCGTTAAGTTATGCAGCAATTCTTGGTGGGTCTTTAACCCTGATCGGCACATCGACCAACCTGTTGGTCGATGGCGTGGCCCGCGCGCGGGGGTTAGAGGCGTTCACAATCTTCGAAGTAACGCCATTGGCGATCATTCTGGTGATCTGGGGTGGGTTGTACCTGCGCTTTATCGCCCCGCGCCTGTTGCCGGACCGGGCCAGCATGGCGATGATGCTGTCGGACAAATCCAAGATGAAGTTTTTCACCGAGGCGGTGATCCCCCCCGACAGCAACCTGATTGGCCGCGAAGTAAGCGGCGTGCAATTGTTCAAACGCCCCGGCGTGCGGTTGATAGACGTAATCCGCGGCGATGCGTCATTGCGGCGCGACCTTAAAGGCGTGGCATTAGAGGTCGGCGACCGGGTGGTGTTGCGCACGCAGATGACAGAATTGTTAAGCCTGCAAAACAACAAGGAACTGAAACGGGTTGATCAGGTTTCAGCGGTGGAAACCTCAACCGTCGAGGTGCTGATCACACCGGGGTGCCGTATGGTGGGCCGTTCCTTGGGTGAATTGCGGCTGCGGCGGCGTTATGGCGTCTATGTTTTGGCGGTTCACCGGCGCAATCAGAATATTGGTCGGCAGTTGGATAATCTGGACGTGACCATAGGGGATACGCTGCTGTTGGAAGGCGCACCAGAGGATATTCAACGGCTGGCAACGGACATGGACATGGTCGATGTGGCCAAACCCACCGCGCGCGCCTATCGTCGTCGCCACGCGCCCATCGCCATTGCCGCCATTGCCGGAATTGTGGTTTTGGCGGCAATGGGAGTCGCCCCAATCCTGTTGCTGGCGGTGCTGGCGATGGCGCTGGTGTTCCTGACCCGCTGCATCGATTCGGATGAGGCGTTTTCCTTCATCGACGGGCGGCTTCTGGCGTTGATCTTCGCCATGCTGGCGGTGGCGACAGCACTGGAAAC
>DAOUQK010000363.1 GCA_030625695.1 Paracoccaceae bacterium
CCAAATATCTCGGACACCCGCATCTGAAAGAAATACGCCAGATCATGACGCCCCTGCCCCCAAAGCCAATGACCAACCCGGTAGGCCTGCATCGCCTGATAACCTTTGAAATACAGGATCGGCTGCAACAACCGATGACAGGCCGGATCACGCTCAAACACCGCCATAAGGTCGGCGCGGGCCGCTTCGACCAGTTCCGGCGCTTCAGAATAGGCGTGATCGGCAATATCGCGCAATACCACCATCGACATCTCATTCGAAGTCAGCTTGGCCGAAATCCGATAAGACAGAGCCTTTTCCAGAGTCCGGTGGTGCAGGATACAGGCATGCACCAACCCGCCCATCAACGGTTCGGCGCGCACAGCTTGCTGCGCCTCATCAGTGATCCGGTCCCAGACCGGATCGACAGCAGTAATACTTCTTTGGGTATCGACCATGGCGCGCCTCACTTTCTGTGCTTAGAATAATCACTTAAGATCAAACTTATCAAACGCAAACCCGTGATGAGGAATATTTCAAACGTGAATGGTTCGGATACTACGTTTTTCCAATCTCTGATCCGCTCGCGCCTAGACGAGATTGCGACAGAAAACCAACTGGGGCAAGCGGCGCAGGCGGTAGTTCAACTGGATCAGCAGGCGGTTGGTCGGCTTTCACGTATGGATGCCTTGCAAAATCAGGCGATGGCCAAAGCCCAGCAATCCCGGCGCGATGTGAATGCGCGCCGATTAACCGCCGCCCTGTCCCGTATCGACGAAGATGAATATGGCTATTGCGAAGATTGCGGTGAAGATATCGCCCGTAAACGGCTGGAACTGGACCCGGCGGCATCGAAGTGCATCAGCTGCGCGTCCGGTTAGCCCGCCAGTCCGCCAACCGCCGCAGAACCATCTCAAAACAGGCGCAATAGTCGGCGTCATCAAACGTCGGCTCATCCGCCAGCATCCGTTTGCGCGCCGCTGACATCAGCGACCCGTTGCCCCACAGCGGATGCAAACGCCCGACCCGGGCGACATATGAATCCGCCGCATCGCTTTCCAAAATCATCCGCTCACACAGCGATGCCCGCAGCCCCTCCGGCACGTACAATAACGCCCGTGCCGCGTTGCTGATATCGCCATGCAGAACCGGGCGCATGTGCCTCAAGCCTCCAGATCAACCCCGGACGGCAATCCTTCGCCGTAGCGTGCTGATACCTGCGCCACCTCGACCCTCGCCGGGAGAACCAACCCGTCGCTGACCTGATCTGCCGCCGGATAATCCCACGCAGGCTCGCTCACCAGCACCTCGCGCAAAACCGTAACCCCCTGAAATACCCGCACCTGATACAATTCGCGCTCTTCGCCCAACGGCACATCCGGCAATTCCCAGTCGTCCCCGTCAATCCGCGTGCGGCGCACCCACGAGAATGCCATATCCGCGCCCATTTCGCCCGAACACAACAGATGAGCCGGCGAATAGGGGCGCAGACCATTGCCGTCAAACGCCTCGACCAGATGCACATACGACGGGTCGTCATACCCCCGGCGCGCCGGACCAATCCGGTAATGCCGTGCAATCCGCCGCTGGGCCGAGGTCAGATTGGTCTGGATCGCCACCCCGTCAAACAGCACAAACCACGACCCCGCAGGCCAGACATCCGGCATCAGACCATCACTACCCAACTGCCCCCGCAACCGCGTCGACAGCCAATAGGTATCCGGCGCAATCAGAGCCGCCTGCGAGAATTGAAACAGCTCCCAATTGCCACTTGACCCATCGCCAATCACCGCCAGATTGGCGCCGTTCAGCACCGCATCACAATCGCGTGTTTCCAACGCACCACTGATCAGCTTGACCTCAAGTGGTGCGCCCTTGTCCCACAACCCGGGGCGGTGTGCTGTCATTGCCGACCCTGTCACGCCAATCACCGACGCTTTGGCAATAATCTCACTCAGCGCGTAATTGTCGTCGGTATTGGACGCGTATAACGCAACTGTCCCCGGCCAGGGGCTGGCCGCCACCGCCAGATGCGGCGCGTGTTCCACCTCGTCCCCGGTGATCAAAGGCAGGTCCATGAACAACGGCAGCACCGGCACTGGTGGCACAAACGCCGATTGCCCCGGCGCATCTTCGGCGATCTCGGATGGCGTGTAAACTTCCGGCTCAATCCGCACCGCTTCGATCAATTGCAACCCCGATTGTTCAACCCGGTCAATGCGATAGCGCACGTCGCCTTCGCCGCCATCGGCCGGAAAGCGAACGATATCGCCAGCACCCAGCGCCATGCGTGATGGCGGCAAGGCAAAACGCACAGTGTCGCGCGACACCCGCGCCTCGGTCAGCCAGCGTTCGGCCACTTGCCGCCCTTCACCGCGCGTCATTGCCATGGTCAGATCAGAGGACGCCACCGCATGCGTAGCCTGATCCGGCAAAACCGCCTCTTCTGCTACTATTTCGTGATCCCCTCCGGACTGAATGAACCGCACCCGCACCCGGCCGACCATTTCGGCCTCGGCGTCGCGGGTCTGATCAATCAGCCCGGTAATTTCATCACTTTCAGCGAATAATTCACGGTCCAACGCCTGTTCGCCCCGCCCGCTGCGCATGACAAAATTCAACACCCCGTTGCGTTCAATCGCATCAAACCCATAACGCAGCATCAGCGGCTGCAAAGCCGACCGTGCATCGCTGACCCGATCCACCAGATAGCCCCGCACAATGCCAAATAGCTGGGTGGTATCAAATTCCTCCAAACTGGACCGGCGGCAGATTTCTTCCACCACCGAATCCAGAGACCGCGCACCAATCCGTCCGTTAAGCCAATGACCCCGGGCATGGTTTTCCCCATCCGACCACAGCGCGCGATTGTTGGGAAAGAACGGAAATGGCCGCGTATCCCAGGCCCAGACATAGGCGTTGGTCATGTCCAGCATCGACTGGCCGTAAATTTCGGAAACCGGGTTGTTTCCGGCCTCATGCCAATAGCCAATTGCCGCCTGTAAATATCGCAGTTGAATCAGATCATCGCGCAGACCGTCAGAATACTTGGGCAGGCTGGATTCGGACGATTTGGGATCAAGAAACTTGTTCGGTTGATTGGTGCCTTTGTCGATCGCCGCACAGCCCAGTTCAGTGAACCAGATCGGCTTTGATTGCGGCTCCCAGTCCGTCGCGCTTGCCTGCCGCACCCCGCCGATACGTTCATGGTGGTCGTTCTGCCACCAACTGCGAATATCCTTATAGCGGTAAATCCAAGCCTCATCATGGGCCAGATCCTCAATATCGGTGCGGATCTGCGCCGCCTCGGCCTCGG
>DAOUQK010000327.1 GCA_030625695.1 Paracoccaceae bacterium
ACATCAATACATTGACGCCACACCCCTTCATGAGGCACTCATAAGGGCTTATACTGACAAAGGAAAACTTCGATGATCCCGTCCATTCTGCCGACCTATAATCGCGCCCCTCTCACCTTCGTCAAAGGCGAAGGCTCCTGGCTGACGGACGCAGATGGCCGTCGCTTTCTCGATCTCGGTGCCGGGATCGCCGTTAATGTGCTGGGTCACGCCCATCCCGGCCTGACCAAAGCCCTGACCGACCAGGCGCAAAACCTCTGGCACGTCTCCAATCTCTACCAGATCCCCCAGCAACAGGACCTGGCGGACAAGCTGGTGGCAAACACATTTGCCGATACGGTTTTCTTCACCAATTCTGGCACCGAAGCCTGCGAACTTGCTGTCAAAATGGCCCGCAAATACTGGTCCGACCAGGATCAGCCCCAGCGCACAGATATCATCACCTACGATGGCAGCTTCCATGGCCGTTCCTCGGCTGGCATCGCCGCCGCCGGCTCGGAAAAGATGACACATGGCTTCGGCCCATTGCTGCCGGGCTTCACTCACCTGCCATGGCCCGAGCACGAGAACGGTCATGATGCCACCGCCGCCGCCATCACCGACACCACCGCCGCCATCCTGATCGAACCCATTCAGGGCGAAGGTGGCATCCGCCCATTGCCCGACCAATGCCTCAAAGGCCTGCGCGACCTCTGTGACGAACACAATATCCTGCTGATCCTCGACGAAGTGCAATGCGGCGTAGGCCGCACCGGCCGGTTGTTTGCCCACGAATGGGCGGGCATTGAACCCGATATCATGATGGTCGCCAAAGGCATCGGCGGCGGCTTTCCCTTGGGCGCAGTTCTGGCCACCGAAGCTGCTGCCTCCGGCATGACCGCCGGCACCCACGGCTCCACCTATGGCGGCAACCCGCTTGGTTGTGCCGTCGGCTGCGCCGTCATGGACCACGTCACAAACCCCGACTTCCTTTCCGAGGTGAACCGCAAAGCAGGCCTGCTCAGACAAAAGCTCGAAGGCCTGATCGCCGCCCACCCAACCGTCTTCACAGAGGTGCGTGGCGTGGGCCTGATGCTCGGCCTAAAATGCGTCGGCCCCAACCTTGACGTGGTCAACGCCGGTTACGACAACCAGCTCATCACCATCCCCGCAGCCGACAACGTCATCCGCCTGCTCCCGGCCCTGAATATCACCGACGATGACATAGCCGAAGCCCTGACTCGCCTCGAACGCACAGCCTCGCAGGTAACAACCTGATCTTCATCTTGCCAGATAAACTCCGGGGGTGTGGGGGCTGGCCCCCACTCTATCCTGCGTGTGGGGGCTGGCCCCCTCTCCCTACCCATTCAAAAGCGACAAACACATGAACCATTTCTTAGATATCCACAAAACCGACCCCGCCGCCTTACGGGCGATGATCACCCAAGCCGGCGACATGAAACAGGCCCGTCAGGGCCGTCCCAAAGGCACCCCCGACGACGATCAACCCCTCGCGGGTCACATGGTCGCGTTGATATTTGAAAAACCCTCAACCCGCACAAGGGTCAGCTTCGATGTCGGCGTGCGTCAGATGGGCGGCCAAACCATGTTGCTCTCAGGCAACGACATGCAGCTTGGCCACGGCGAAACCATCGCTGATACCGCGCGCGTGTTATCGCGCTATGTGGACATGATCATGATCCGGACCTTCGACGAAAACGTCCTCACCGAAATGGCCGAATACGCCAGCGTGCCAGTGATCAACGGCCTCACCGACCGCACTCATCCCTGTCAGATCATGGCCGATATCTTAACTTACGAAGAACACCGCGGCCCAATCAAAGGCGCGCAAGTGGTCTGGACCGGCGATGGCAACAACGTCTGTGCCTCGTTCCTGCACGCAGCCGGGCAATTTGGCTTCAACCTCACCTTCACCGGCCCTTCGCAACTGGACCCCGAGGATGAATTCGTCGCCCTTGCCCGCTCAAAAGGTGTCAGAATCCAGATCGAGCGCGACCCCGCCAAAGCGGTGGAAAACGCCGACCTGATTGTCGCCGACACCTGGGTTTCAATGCACGATTCCCAAACTGCGCGCGAACGTCGCCACAACATGCTGCGTCCGTATCAGGTTGATGAGACCCTGATGCAAGGTGCCAAAGAGGACGCCATCTTCATGCATTGCTTGCCGGCCCACCGCGAAGAAGAAGTCACCAGTGCGGTGATGGACGGTCCCCAATCAGTGATCTTCGACGAAGCTGAAAACCGCCTGCACGCGCAAAAGGCCGTCATGCGCTGGTGTTTGGGGGTTTGATACCGGCCTCCTGTCGGATTGCGTAAACCGGATGCGGCTGTTCAAACCCCTTGAACTTCTGTTCGCTCAGCAATGTTGTACGCTGGGGAACCAAGTGATGAAACGCTTCCGAGCAAACAAAATCTGACCCCAGATCGTCAGCAACCGACATCAACCGCGCGGCCAGGTTCACCGTCGGTCCAATCGCGGTGAAATCCAGCCGGGATTTACTGCCGATATTGCCATAGTGGATATCGCCAAGATGCAGGGACGCGCGAAATTTCAGATCACTTCGTGACATGCCGCCCAACTGCTGTTGAATGTCCTTGAGCGAAGCAATTGCCCCACTGGCCGCCGCCATCTGCGCCGACAGGTCGTCAGGCGTCGGAAAGATCGCCAGCAACCCGTCCCCCATGAATTTGAGGATTTCTCCGCCATTTTGCGAAATGGCAGATTCGGCAAGGTCATAAAACAGGTTCAGGCTTTCGATCACATGGGCCACCGGGTGCGTATTGGACAGCTCGGTGAATCCCTTCAGGTCGGTAAACAGCACAATCGACGGGATCAATTCGGTATCGCCCCGCAGAATATTGCCCTGCAACACCCGCTCCCCGGCTCCTCGCCCCACATAGGTCGACAGTACCTGAACCGTACCTTCGTGCAGGACAAAGGCCTCGACAACCCTGGCAATCGGCGCCTGTAAAAGACGTAAGGCGTTCAGTTCGTCCTTGTCAAAACCGCCCTCATGTTTGGTGCCAAAACTGGCAACACTTGCACTCAGCGAATAATGCGAATGCAGTGGGGCATAGACAAACTGGGTATAGCCGTGACCGGCGTCCTTTTGCACCAATGGGCGGGCGTCAAATTCCGGTGCATCGCCCAGGTTATGCACAACCAGCCGACCCGAAGCCATGCAAGCTTCTGCCGGGCTTCCGATCCAATAGTTGGTCTGAGTAAGCTGTTGCGGCGAGATGGTCACCTTTCGCGCGCCGCCTTTTGGAGTCCAAAAATCAAGTCTGCCAGGCGATTCCGGGTGGATCAGCAGTTGGTACACACCGAACTGATGAACCGAAATGCCGGTACTGATAAGACGCTGACCGATCTCTGCAACAAGATCGCTGAAACTTCGCTTGGGCGGTGCCCCGGCAACCAGCCAGTTGATCAGGGCCGTCATCTTATCTTGGTCAATCACCAACTTACCTCCGCGCACTTTAGACGATAGCCTACAGTCAACAGGATGAAGATTCACAGTGGAAACTGAGACATGAATACAAAACCGGGTGTGGCACCCCCTCATATCGTCGTTGCCGGGGCCGGCAGTATCGGCTGTTTCACCGGTGGTCTCTGGGCTGCTGCCGGTCTGAACGTCACCCTTCTGGCGCGTCCCCGTATCATCAACGACATCAATTCCAACGGCCTGTCCCTGAGCGACTACGGTGACCTCAACCAACGCCTCGCGGCCGACCTGCTGACAATGCGCACCTCACCCGAATGCCTGAGCAAAGCCGATCTGATCATCGTCACCGTCAAAACCGGAGCCACCGTTGAAATGGCTCGCCTGATCGACGAACACGCCGCTCCTTCGACCCCGATAATCAGCCTGCAAAACGGTCTTGAGGCCAGCGCCATCCTGCGCCGTGCCTTGCCCAAATACGAC
>DAOUQK010000316.1 GCA_030625695.1 Paracoccaceae bacterium
CTTGGTGCCGGGCACGCCCAGAAGGTTGATATGCACCCGCACAAACGCCTCTTCGATGATGTGCAGCCCTGACTGTGGCAACAGCGAATGAATATCCGCCACCCGCCCATAGGTCGAATTTTCCACCGGCAGCATGGCCAGATCAGCAGCACCTGTTTTTACCGCGTCAATCGCGTCTTCAAAAGTGCGGCAAGGCAAGGCCTCCATATCGGGGCGGGCCTTGCGGCAGGCTTCGTGGCTGTAGGCGCCTGGTTCGCCCTGAAAGGCAATGGTGTTGGTCATGAGGCAATATCCGTGCAAATTTCCCAAAGTCGGGCGTTTGGTCGCGGTGTCTATACCTTGCCTAAGCCAAGGGGAACCCTTAGACAGCGGCGCAACCGAGATCAAATGGACCAGGCAATCAAATGGATACGATGACCCTTACAAAAGTGACCGCAGCCCTGTGTGGTGCGCTTCTTGTGCTTCTATTGGGTAAATGGGTGGCGGAAGGCTTTTATCACGTCGAAAGCCACGGTGAGGCGGGCTATGTCATTGCCGTTGAAAGTGCTGACACAGGTCACGAAGAAGTGGAAGAGGTCAGTTTTGAAGAGTTGATGGCATCCGCTGACCTTGGCAAAGGTGCCAAAGTGTTCAAGAAATGCGCCGCTTGTCACAAGCTGGAAGATGGCGTCAATGCCACTGGGCCTTACCTGTTCGGCGTTGTTGGCCGTGCGGTTGCCACGGCTACGGGCTTTGGCTATTCGGGCGCGATGACGGAAAAGGGCGGCGACTGGACCGCGGAATCGCTTGATGCGTTCCTGGCCAAGCCTAAGGCAGATGTTCCAGGCACGTCGATGAGTTTCTCCGGATTGTCCAAGCAGGGCGACCGCGTCAATGTGATTGCCTATCTCGACAGTCTTGACGACTAAACCCTTGTTAGATGAGAATATTCAAGGCCGCTGCACCTCTCGTGCTGCGGCTTTTTTCTTGTCTGATGCCCCGGCGGACGATGCGTTCACAGTTTCGTAACACATTGAGAACTTGAATATACCCGGACGGGGCCTTTAGCTTATAGCAATAATGGTTAAGGTCTGCGTGCTATGAATGCGCAGCCGCGAATAACAGAGGATGAGCCTGATGACACAGCCCTGCAAGGCAGAACATTGCCAGACGATCGATCTAGGGTCGCGTTTTTTTGGCCTTATGGGATTAACCATGATTGTCGTTTTTGCGCTGACGGGACTGGCGGCCGCGCAAGAGGTGATTATCAAAAGCCACGGGTTTTCCGAGTTTGATACGCTTAAATATCCTGATGGCTTCGCGCACTTCGACTATGTAAACCCAAACGCCCCCAAAGGCGGAGAGCTTTCCTATTCCACTCAAGGCACGTTTGACAGTTTCAACCCCTTCACCCGCAAGGGCCGGGCCGGGGCCAGATCTGCGGATCAGTACGAATCATTGTTAACGGGTTCGTATGACGAACCTGAGTCCTATTACGGCCTGATCGCCGAGAGCCTGGAATACCCCGAAAGCCAGGATTGGGTGATCTTCAACATGCGCCCCGAGGCACGGTTTTCCGATGGCTCGCCCGTCACTGCCGAAGATGTGGTGTTTTCCCACAATATCCTGCTGGATCAAGGTCTGAAATCCTATGCCGACGCGGTGCGCAAACGTATTCCGATGGCCGAGGTTCTGGACACCTACCGGGTCAAATTCACCTTTGCGCCGGATATTCCGCGCCGCGCCCTGATCACCCAGGTGGGCGGTACGCCGATATTCTCAAAACGCTGGTTCGAGGCCGATGAAAGCCGCCGCCTGGATGAGCCAAGGATGCAACCGGGCGTTGGCTCGGCACCCTATGTGCTCGACAGTTTCGACATCAACCGGCGCGTCGTGTACCGGCGCAACCCGGATTATTGGGGCGACGCCATCAACGTCAATGTCGGGCGCTTCAATTATGAGACTATACGGATCGAATACTTTTCCGATTCCATCGCCGCGATGGAGGCATTCAAAGCCGGAGAATTCACCTTTCGGGCCGAGAATAATTCCAAAAACTGGGCGACTTCCTATACGTTCCCGGCGCTGAGCGACGGATATGTGATCAAGGAAGAACTGGCTGATGGCAATGTGCCGTCGGCGTCCGGCTTTGTCATCAACATGGACCGCCCGCAGTTTCAGGACATTCGCGTTCGCGAGGCGGTGCAACTGGCCTATAATTTCGAATGGACCAACGAGAGCCTGCAATACGGGTTGTTCCAGCAACGCCATTCGTTCTGGCAAGGCACGGATATTCAGGCCACCGGCCTGCCCAAAGGACGCGAATTGGAAATCCTGCAATCGCTGGGCGATACGGTGGATCCATTGGTGCTGACCTCGGAACCGATTAGCGCACATTCCAGCAAAGCGTCCCGTCAGACCGACCGGCGCTCCTTGCGCAAAGCCATGAAGCTGCTGGACGCGGCTGGCTGGAAGGTGGGGACCGACGGGATACGCCGCAACGCGTCCGGGGTGACCTTAAAGATCGAATTTCTGACTGATCGCGCGGCACTGGACCGACTGATCCTGCCGTTTGTCGCCAATCTGAAAACCATGGGGCTGGACGCAATCTATAACCGGATCGATTCAGCACAGTTTACCCTGCGCCGCCGGGAACGGGATTTTGACATGATCTCGGGTGGCTACCGGACCTCTTTGACGCCTTCGACCGGGCTGTATCAGATGTACGGGATGGAGGCCGCCTCGTATTCGGTGTTCAACCCGTCCGGCATCAACGGGCCGGACATCGAAGCGCTGATCGACAATATTGTCGCCGCCACCGAGGGGGTCGAATTGCGCGCCAATATCCGCGCACTTGACCGGGTGCTGCGGGCCAAACGGTTCATGGTGCCAACCTGGTATCTGGGCAAATACTGGGTCGCTTACTGGGACATGTATGAATACCCCGACAACCTGCCGCCTTATGCGCTGGGCGACGAGGACCTGTGGTGGATCAATCCGGACAAGGCCGCCGCGTTGAAAACATCCGGCGCGTTAAGGTAGCGCCCCGTGGGAGCCTATATTCTAAGACGCCTGTTGCTGATCATCCCCACGCTGCTGGGCATCATGATCATCAACTTTGGCCTGGTACAGTTTGTGCCGGGTGGCCCCGTCGAACAGGCGATTGCCGAACTACAGGGACAGGGCGATGTGTTCGAAGGCATCGCCGGCACCGGTGCGGATATCGAAGTGCAATCGACCGGTGTGGTTGACCGCTATAACGGTGCACGCGGCCTGCCGCCCGAGTTCATCGAGGAATTAGAGCGGTTGTACGGCCTGGATAAACCGCCGTTAGAACGATTTCTAAGTATGATGTGGAACTACATGCACCTTGATTTTGGGGAAAGCTATTTCCGAAAAATCGGCGTGCTTGAACTGGTGGTGGAAAAGCTGCCAGTGTCGATTACCCTGGGGCTTTGGTCGACCATCATTGCCTATATGATTTCCATTCCGCTGGGTATTCGCAAGGCAATCCGTGATGGTTCGACCTTTGATACCTGGACCAGTGCAGTGATCATTGTCGGCTATGCCCTGCCGGGGTTCCTGTTTGCGATTGTGTTGCTGGTGCTGTTTGCCGGCGGGTCTTATTGGCAGGTGTTCCCGCTCCGCGGCCTGACATCAGACAATTGGGACAGCCTTAGCATGCTCGGCAAGGTGGGGGATTATTTCTGGCATATCGCCCTGCCGGTCTTTGCCTCGTCGATTGCCGCCTTTGCATGGTTGACCCTGCTGACCAAGAACAGCTTTCTGGACGAGATCAAAAAGCAATATGTGATGACGGCGCGGGCCAAGGGGCTCAGCGAGAGTCAGGTGTTGTATGGCCATGTGTTCCGCAACGCGATGCTGATCATCATCGCCGGGTTCCCGTCGCTGTTTGTCGCGGTGTTCTTTGGCGGGTCGATCATTATTGAAACGATATTCTCACTCGATGGCATCGGACGGCTGGGTTTTGAGGCGGCGGTGGGGCGTGATTATCCGGTGATGTTTGGCACCCTGTTTGTGTTTGGCCTGATCGGCCTGCTGGTCGGGATTATTTCCGACCTGATGTACGTGCTGGTCGATCCGCGCATTGACTTTGAAGCGAGGGAAGGCTGATGGCCCTAAACCCCCTCAACGCGCGCCGCTGGCGTAA
>DAOUQK010000059.1 GCA_030625695.1 Paracoccaceae bacterium
TCATCCACGTCCGGAAACAACCGCGTCGCGATCTTCAACGCGATGTTGCGATAGATCGCGGCATGTGGCCCTTCGGCCTGACTGACCATGACCGGTGTGCCGGAATCCGAGTTCTTGCGGATGTCCATGTGCAGCGGAATCGCCGCCAGGAAGGGAACCCCAAGACGCTTGGCGTCTTCTTCTGCGCCGCCATGACCGAAGATATCCGAAGACTCACCGCAATGGGGGCAGACAAAGGTCGACATGTTTTCGATGATGCCGAAGATCGGCACATCGACGTTCTTGAACATTTTCAGACCCTTGCGCGCGTCAATCAGCGCCAGGTCCTGCGGGGTCGACACAATGATCGCGCCGTTCAACGGCACCTGTTGCGCCATGGTCAATTGCGCGTCGCCAGTGCCGGGCGGCATGTCGAGAACCAGAACATCCAGCTCTCCCCAATCAACTTCGCGGGTCATCTGCATCAGCGCGGTGACCACCATCGGGCCGCGCCAGATTACCGGGTTATCCTCTTGCATCAGGAAGCCCATCGACATCACCTTGATGCCATATTGTTCTAACGGGATTACCCGGTCGTCTTTGATCTCGGGACGGTCTGATATGTTCATCAACCGGGGTAGGGACGGCCCATAGATATCCGCGTCCAGTAAGCCAATTTTCAGGCCAAGCGAGCGCAGACCAAGGGCGATATTCACCGCAGTCGTCGACTTGCCGACACCGCCTTTGCCCGAGGCAACGGCGATGATTGTTTTGATGCCGGGAATGGCCGCACTTGCGGGGCGGGCGTCTTCGCCGGGCGCATCCGTTGGGCGTTTCTTCAATTTGGGTGGCTGGGCGATGGCTGGGGCGGGGCGCTCGGATGTCAAAACAACCAAGAGGGTTTCAATCTCATCCAAGCCTTTCAGCTTATCCTCGATCAGCGTTTTGATCTCGGCCAGATCGCCGGGGAAATCCAGCGGCACGTTGACGGACACAACGACCTTGCCGCCGTCAATTGCGATTTCACGTTCGGTGATCAGTCCGAGATTGACCAGATCCGCTCGCAGGCCCGGAACCTTGATCGTCGAAATTCGTGCCAGAATGACTTTTTTCATGTCCGCTCCATAAAGGGATGGTTTCCCGTCCGCCCTTTTAGCCGGGTTGCATTGATTATCCAATAGCGTTTTTTGAATATGTTCTGCGATGCCGGTGAAGTTCATGAGTTTCTTGACCATGGGCGTAATACCATTAGCATACGAATGACGCCGGTAATCAGCCCTGGAAAGGACACGCAATGACCGAGAAACTTGTTATCAGAAACATAGGGTTGCTCCTGTCTGGCAAGATGGAGACACCGATTCTGGATGGGGATTGTATGGTCGCCATTGACGGCAAAATCTCGGATTGGGGGTACGAACGTGACCTGGATACCGAGGGGGCCACAATCGAAGTTGACGCCCACGATGTGACCCTGGCCCCCGGTCTGATCGATAGTCATATCCATCCGGTGATCGGTGATTACACCCCGCGTCAGCAGCAATTGCACTGGATTGATTCGACCTTGCATGGCGGGGTGACCACGCTGATTTCTGCGGGCGAAGTACACTTACCTGGGCGGCCCAAAGATGTGGTCGGCCTTAAGGCGATGGCGATTGCATCCCAGCGTTGGTACGAGAATTTTCGCCCCTCGGGCATGAAGGTGCACGCAGGCGCGCCGGTTATCGAACATGGGATGGTCGAAGAGGACTTTAAGGATATGGCCGATGCCGGTGTTAAACTGCTGGGCGAGGTCGGGCTGGGTACGGTCAAGGACGGCAAAACTGCGAAACAGATGGTTGGTTGGGCGCGTAAATACGGTATGCAAAGCACCATTCATACGGGCGGTCCGTCGATTCCTGGGTCGGGGTTGATTGACGCCGATATGGTGATCGAAACCGGTACTGATGTGATTGGCCATATCAATGGCGGGCATTCGGCGTTGCCGGACGATCAGATCATTTGCCTGTGCGAAAGTTGTTCGGCGGCGTTTGAGATTGTCCACAATGGCAACGAACGGGCGGCGTTATTGGCGCTGAATACGGCGCGGGAGTTGAACAAGCTGGATCAGATCATTCTGGGTACGGACGGCCCGGCCGGGTCGGGTGTGCAGCCGTTGGGTATTCTGCGAATGGTGGCGATGCTGTCCAGCCTTGGTGATGTGCCCGCCGAAGTGGCGTTCTGTTTTGCCAATGGCAACACGTCGCGGCAACGCGAGTTGGACACCGGGTTGATCGAACGGGGCTATGCGGCGGATTTTGTGCTGATGGATCAGGCGCAGCATGCGCCGGGCGGCAATATCCTGGAATCGGTGCAATTGGGCAATCTGCCGGGGGTGGGCATGACCATCATCGACGGTGTTGTGACCAGTCAGAGAAGCCGTAACACCCCGCCTGCGGGCCGTTTGCCGGAAGTGGTTTCGTAAATCACTCTACGCCAGTTTGCGGAGTATTTTCAATAGATTGCGCTGTTCTACCGTCGTTAGAGGTTTCAAAGTTTCAGCCGTGATGGCATGGCCGACAACCTGCATTCGCGCGACCAGTGCAACACCGGCAGGTGACAGGGAAATCAACGTGCGGCGTTTGTCATTCGGGTCCGGTTCGGCCATGATCAGCCCCTTTTGCCGCAACCGGTCGGCCACACCTTTGATGGTCGCCACATCCATCGCCGCCAGACGCCCCAGCCGGTTCTGAGAACATTTTCCCTGTTCAGACAGGCGCATCAAAGTCGAGAATTGTGTGGGGGTCAGGCCCTCGATGGTCAAGGACTGAAAGATCATCGCGTGCCGCTGGCTGGCAAGGCGCAGCAAGTAACCGACCTGATCATCAAGGATATAGGTGTCTGCCGCAGTGTCAGGCATAAAAGCTCTGCTTTTGGTTGTGGTTTAAATTTTACTACCTGAAACGGAGCCAAGGAACAACGCTGGTGTTGACGCAAAAATATCTGGATGATCCGGGGGTTCTGGTCGATACTCGGGCTGACAGGCTCTCATTTTCAGGAAATATCCCCATGACTGACTCAAAGCTGCCGCTGATATTCGACGGCCATAACGACGTGCTGACCCGATTGTTCGAAGGTGAGGGACGAAAGGGCGTTCAGGGATTTGTCACCGGCAACGATGGGCATATTGATTTGCCACGGGCGCAAAGGGGCGGGTTTGGTGGTGGTTTCTTCGCCATCTATGTGCCGTCGCGCGGGGGGGTGGAAGGCGCTATGGAACAGATGTGCCAGCCAAGTTATGATTTGCCCCTGCCAGCGCTGATCAATGCGCCCGAGGCCTTGCCTGTTGCGCTTGAACAGGCCGCCTTGCTGATTGATCTTGAACGCACCGGGGCGCTGCAAATCTGTTGCAGCACCGGCGATATTCGCGCGGCGTTTGATGCCGGGCGGATCGCCGCGATCATGCATATCGAAGGCGCTGAGGCGATTGACGGGGACTTCCATGCGCTGGATGTGTTGTATCGCGCCGGGTTGCGCTCGCTCGGGCCGGTGTGGAGCCGTCCGACCATATTTGCCGAAGGGGTGCCATTCCGGTTCCCGTCGACCGGCGACATTGGCGGTGGGTTGACCGAAAAGGGCTGCGAGCTGATCCGGCGCTGCAACCAGATGCGGATCATGGTTGATCTGTCGCATCTGAACGAGGCGGGGTTTTGGGATGTGGCCCGGATTAGTGATGCGCCACTGGTGGCGACCCATTCGAATTGCCACGCCCTAAGTGCGCAGTCGCGCAATCTGACGGATAAGCAATTGCACGCGATTGCCGAAAGTGACGGCATGGTGGGGTTGAACTTTGCCACCGCATTTCTGCGCGAAGACGGGCAGATGGCGGGGGATGTGCCGTTGGAAACCCTGCTGCGCCATCTTGATCATATGATCGGTATTCTGGGCGAGGACCGGGTTGGCTTTGGGTCGGATTATGACGGGGCGCTGGTGCCGGATGTGATCAAAGATGTGACCGGGTTGGTACCCTTGCGGGACGCTATGCGCGCGCATGGGTACGACGAGGCGCTGATGGCCAAGCTGGCGCATGAGAACTGGCTGCGGGTTCTGGCGAAAACCTGGGGCGAAGATGGTTAATATAGGTGAGGGAAGGTGCGCACCCTACGCCCCATCAACATTTCGCTTATAGGCAGGCTTCCAGCAGGGCCTTGGTGTTCTCGGCGGTCATTTTCACCGGATTGCCACCGGTGCTTGGGTCGTTCAATGCGTCCCGCACCAGCACGTCGATATCCGGGTCTTTGACGCCAAGTTCCGTCAATGTGCGGGGAATGTTCATCTCGGCGTTCAATTCGTCCACATAGGCGCAAAACCCGTCGAACCCGCCTTGAATACTCAGATAATTGGCCGCTTGGGCCAGCACTTTTTTGACCTTGGGCCGGTTGAACTGCAACACTGCTGGCATGACAACAGCATTGGTGGTGCCGTGGTGGGTATGGTGATGCGCGCCGATTGGGTGGCTTAACGCATGGATCGCGCCCAGCCCCTTTTGGAACGCTGTTGCGCCCATTGCGGCGGCCGACATCATATGCGCGCGGGCCGCGATGTCGGTTCCGTCCTTATAGGCGCGCGGCAGATATTGTTTGACCAGCCGCATGCCTTCCAAAGCCATGCCTTGCGACATTGGGTGGTAATGCGGCGAGCAAAAGGCCTCGACGCAATGGGCGAAGGCGTCCAGCCCGGTGCCTGCGGTGAAGAAAGGTGGCATACCGACAGTTAGTTCTGGGTCGCAGATTACCTGTAACGGTAGCATCTTGGGGTGGAAAATGATCTTTTTCTCATGGGTCTCGGAATTGGTGATGACGCCAGCGCGCCCGACTTCGGCGCCGGTTCCGGCGGTGGTGGGAACGGCGACAATCGGGTGAATGCCCGCCGGGTCGGCGCGGGTCCACCAATCGCCCACGTCTTCAAAGTCCCACACAGGTCGGGTTTGCCCCGCCATGAAGGCCAGCACCTTGCCAAGGTCCAGACCTGAACCGCCACCAAAGGCGATTACGCCGTCATAGCCACCTTCGCGGTAGATCTTGAGGCCCGCTGTGACATTGGTGCCATTCGGGTTTGGGTCAACGTCGGAAAACATTGCCCGGCCGAGACCGGCGGCTTCCATCAGGTCCAAAGTGGCCGTGGTGATCGGCAGGTCGGCCAGGCCTTTGTCGGTAACCAAAAGAGGCTTGGTGATGCCAGCGGCTGTGCAAGCCTCGGCAATCTCGGATATGCGACCTGCGCCAAAGCGGATCGAGGTGGGGTAGGACCAGTTGCCAACAAGTTTCATATCGTCAGACCTTTTTCAGATGGTAAGATTTCGGACGGGTCAGGGCCTGAAAGCCCAATACAGAAAGGCCCGCACCACGACCGGTATCCTTGCAACCGGTCCAGCACAAGGCCGGATCAAGATAGTCGCATCGGTTCATGAATACGGTCCCGGTTTGCAGGCGTTTGGCGATGGCTTCGGCCGCATCTGCGTCTTTGGTATAGATCGCCGCCGTCAGGCCGAACATGCTGTCATTCATGCACGCGATGGCCTCGTCGTCGTCTTTGACGGACATGATCCCGACGACGGGTCCAAAGCTTTCGTCACGCATAACCCGCATTTTATGGGTCACATCTGTCAGAACCTGCGGGGTGAGGTAAGCCGCACCGTCATCCGCTTTGAACGTGGCGATATGGGCTGTGGCGCCGTCAGCCACGGCTTCGTCGATCTGGGCTCGGACCTCGGTGGCGAAACGGATGTTGGCCATAGGGCCGATGGTTGTTTCGGCCTCCAGAGGGTTGCCGAGAACATAGGTGTTCACCAGCGCCACGGCCTTTTCGACGTAAGCGTCAAACAGGCTTTCATGCACATAAATCCGTTCGATGCCGCAGCAACACTGGCCCGAGTTGAACATTGCCCCATCCATCAGCCCGTCAACGGCGGCATCAAGATCGGCGTCGGCGCGGACGTAGCCCGGGTCTTTGCCGCCCAGTTCAGTACTGACCGGCGTGAACGTTCCGGCAGCGGCGCGTTCCATTGCCTGACCGCCGCCCACCGAGCCGGTGAAATTGACAAAATCAAACGAACGCGCAGCGATCAGTGCGCTGGTGGTGTCATGATCCAAGAACACGTTCTGGAACACGTCGCGGGGGATGCCGGCCGCGTAGAATGCCTCGGCCAGCCGTTCGCCAACCTGCAAGGTTTGGGTGGCGTGTTTCAGAATGACCGTATTGCCGGCAATCAGCGCCGGGGCCACCGTGTTGATGGCTGTCATATAGGGATAGTTCCAGGGCGCGACGACAAACACCACCCCATGCGGTTCGCGCTCAATCTTGCGCAGAAACTGATCGCTGTCTTCGATGATCAGCGGGGCCAAAGCGGTCTCGGCAATCGAGGCCATATGCAACGCACGTTCCTCGAACCCGCCAAATTCGCCGCCATAGCGCACCGGGCGGCCCATCTGATACGCCAGTTCCAGTGCCATACGGCCGGTGTCTTTGCCCACTTCGGCCACGGCGGCGCGGACCAGCTTGATACGTTCGGCCATTGGGCGCGTGGCCCATGCCGGTTGGGCGGCGCCGGCCGCGTTGACCACCGTGTCGGCATCGGCGCGCGATAACACCGGGCGTTCCAGATAGGTTGATCCGTCAATCGGCGAGATACATTTCAGTGTTTTGGTCATCTTTTTGATACCCGTTCCTTAATATGCGGGCACTACGCCCGTTCAAACCCCCGAGCGATTTCCCAATCGGTCACTACACGCTCAAACTCTTCCTGTTCCCATTCGCCGCAGCGTACATAGTGATCAACCACCTTGTCGCCCAATGCCGTGCGCAACATGGCCGAGCCGCGCAGGGTGTCGACCGCATCGCGCAGGTTCTGGGGAATTTCCCCGCCCGAGGTTTCGGCATAAACGTCGCCCGAGGCCGGCGCGGCCAGGTCCATCTTGTCCTCGATCCCCTTGATCCCGGCGGCCAGCAGGGCGGCCTGCGCCAGATAGGGGTTAATGTCGGAGCCGCCGATGCGGCACTCCATGCGCACGCCTTTGCTGCCCACGCCGCACAGGCGGAACCCGGCGGTGCGGTTGTCGACCGACCAGATGGCGCGGGTCGGTGCAAAGGTGCCTTTGGCAAAGCGTTTGTAGCTGTTCACGTATGGGGCCAGAAAGAACATGTATTCCGGCGCATAGGCGATCATCCCGGCGCAGAAGTGGCGCATCGTTTCGGACATGGAATGTTCGCCATCTTTGTCATAAAACGCTGGAGTATCGCCCTGCCACAGTGACATATGCACATGGGATGAACTGCCGACTTTGTCCTGGTGCCACTTGGGCAGGAACGATGCGGCATGTCCCTGTTGCCAGGCAATCTCTTTGACGGCGTGTTTGGCAATGGTGTGGTAATCGGCGCAGGTGAGGGCCTCGGAATAGCGGATGTTCAGTTCTTCCTGCCCGGTTTCGGCCTCGCCCTTGGTGTTTTCAACCGGAATGCCGGACGCATACAGATGGTTGCGGATCGGGCGCATCACATGTTCTTCGCGGGTGGTCTGAAGGATGTGATAATCCTCATTGTAACCGCTGATAGGCGCAAGATCGCGAAAGCCCGATTTGCGGATCTCGTCAAAGCTTTTCTCGAACAGGAAGAACTCAAGCTCGGTTGCCATCTTGGCGCTGAAACCCAGCGCCGAAAGCCGGGCGATCTGTGCCTTGAGAATCTGGCGCGGCGAATGCGGCACCGGTTGATGGGTGTGATGATCAAGAATATCACACAGCACCATTGCCGTGCCGGTCAGCCACGGCATCAAACGCAAGGTGTCCAGATCGGCCTGCATGACATAATCGCCATAGCCCGACTGCCACGAGGTTGATTCGTATCCTTTGGGCGTGGCCATTTCCAGATCGGTGGCCAGCAGGTAGTTGCAGCAATGGGTCTCTTTCCAGGACGAATCGAGGAAGTTCTGAACATGAAACCGCTTGCCCATCAGGCGGCCCTGCATATCGACCAGACAGACCAGAACGGTGTCGATTTCGCCTGAATTGGCGCGGGTTTTCAGGTCATCAAGGGTCAGGTTGGCAGGCATAAAGGTCATCCGTGTATTGCAGCGTTTCGCGTGTACTTTAAGCGCCAGAACCAGCGCGGCAAGAGCAATCGGCAGGGGGGTGTCGCCTAATGTGTTACCAATATTGTTAAGATGACTGAGCTTTGTAACATTTTGCTTGCCACGAATCACTTTCTTGCATATCCCGACCACATGGTCGGCTATTGCCTGACCCCAAAGGCAAGGCACCCTAACAAAGGCACCCGATATGGACGCATTCATCTGCGACGCAACCCGCACCCCGATTGGCCGCTATGGCGGGGCTTTGTCGTCGGTGCGTACCGATGATTTGGCGGCTTTGCCGATTGCGGCACTGATGGCGCGCAATGGGTCGGTGGATTGGACCTTGGTTGATGATGTGATTTTGGGCTCGGCCAATCAGGCAGGAGAAGACAACCGCAATGTGGCGCGGATGGCGGCGTTGCTGGCGGGGCTGCCGACGGATGTGCCCGGCACGACGATCAACCGGTTATGTGCGAGCGGAATGGACGCGGTCGGCATGGCCGCGCGGGGCATCAAGGCCGGGGATTACGATATGGTTATCGCAGGCGGCGTGGAAAGCATGTCGCGCGCGCCGTTTGTCATGCCCAAGGCCGGAACCGCCTTTAGCCGCGCCAATGCAGTTTATGACACAACCATCGGCTGGCGCTTTGTGAACCCTAAGATGAAGGCGTTGTATGGCATAGATTCGATGCCCGAAACCGCCGACAACGTGGCCGCGGAATTCGACGTATCGCGCGCCGATCAGGATGCGTTCGCCGCCCGGTCGCAGGCCCGTTGGGCTGCGGCCCACGCCGCCGGACATTTCAACGATGAAATCACGCCCGTGTCGATCCCGCAGCGCAAAGGCGACGCGATCATTGTAGATACCGATGAACACCCCCGGCCCGGCACCAGTGCTGATAAGCTGGGTGCGTTACGGGCGATCAACGGCGCGGACTTAACCGTGACCGCTGGCAACGCCTCGGGCGTCAATGATGGTGCTGCCGCGCTTTTGTTGGCCAGCGAAACGGCGGCAAGCAACAACGGTCTGACCCCGATGGTCCGCGTGGTGGCGATGTCCGCCGCAGGTGTTGCGCCGCGCATCATGGGCATTGGTCCGGTCCCTGCCATGCGCAAGGTGCTGGCCCGGGCGGGGCTGACGATTGATCAGATGGATGTGATTGAGATTAACGAAGCCTTTGCTGCCCAGGGGCTGGCCAGTTTGCGCGCCCTTGGTGTGGCCGATGATGCCGCCCATGTGAACGCACAGGGGGGTGCCATTGCGATGGGCCACCCGCTGGGCATGTCCGGCGCGCGTCTGGTGCTGACGGCGGCCTATCAACTTAAACGCAACGGAGGGCGGTATGCCCTTTGCACAATGTGTGTTGGCGTTGGCCAGGGTGTTGCCCTAATCTTGGAAAATATCTGAAGGGAGATCGACAAATGTATGCTCAAATGGTCAAAACCGCCAGTTCCGGTGTCAAATCCCGAGAAGAGATGTCTGAGCAGGAGCGCGTGTTTCAGGACAAGATCGACGCTGACATAAAAATTGAACCGCGTGACTGGATGCCTGATGATTACCGCGCCACATTGGTGCGCCAGATCGGTCAGCACGCCCATTCCGAAGTGGTCGGCCAACTGCCCGAGGGCAACTGGATCACCCGCGCGCCGACGCTGGAACGCAAGGCGATCCTGCTGGCCAAGGTGCAGGACGAGGCGGGCCATGGACTTTACCTTTATTCCGCCGCTGAAACGCTGGGGGTAAGCCGGGATCAATTGATCGAGGACTTGCTGGCGGGGCGCATGAAATATTCCTCGATCTTCAACTATCCAACGCTGAACTGGGCCGATATGGGTGCTGTTGGCTGGCTGGTTGATGGGGCGGCGATCATCAATCAGGTGGCGCTACAGCGGACGTCTTACGGGCCGTATTCCCGTGCCATGGTGCGGATTTGCAAGGAAGAAAGCTTTCACGCGCGTCAAGGTTATCACATCATGATGAAGATGGCCGCAGGTTCGGTTGCGCAGAAACAGATGGCGCAGGACGCGTTAAACCGCCTTTGGTTTCCGGTATTGATGATGTTCGGGCCGTCCGACAAGGACAGCGTGCATACGGCGCAATCCATGGCCTGGAAGATCAAGATGGATACCAATGACGAACTGCGCCAGAAGTTTGTCGACCAAACCGTGCAGCAGATCGAATACCTTGGGTTGGAGCTGCCGGAACCGGGCATCAAATGGAATGATGAAACCGGGGAGTATGATTATTCTGATCCCGACTGGTCCGAATTTTTCAATGTCATCAAAGGCAATGGCCCCGGCAATGTGGATCGGATGAAGGCCCGCCGCGCAGCATGGGATGATGGCGAATGGGTGCGCGACGGGTTGATGGCCCATGCGCGCAAGAAGGCGGCAGCGAAGGTGGCTGCCGAATAGAATTTGCAAGCCGAATAAGGACGCTAACAAATGAATAACGAATGGCCTCTCTGGGAAATCTTTATCCGTGGTCAGCATGGATTAAGCCACCGACACGTCGGGAGCCTACATGCGCCTGATGCTGAAATGGCGATCAAAAACGCCCGCGACGTTTATACCCGCCGCAACGAAGGCGTGTCGATCTGGGTGGTCGAGGCGAAACATATTGCCGCCACGGCGCCGGGCGACAAAGGCCCGCTTTATGAGCCATCGGAATCCAAGGTTTACCGTCACCCGACGTTCTTTGACATTCCCGACGAAGTGGGGTCGATGTGATGGCCAATAAAACTGAAATTAGTGCCGATCAAGCGGCCCTGTTTCAATTCCTGCTGCGGATGGGTGACAACACCCTGGTGTTGGGTCACCGGGTCAGCGAATGGTGCGGCCACGCGCCGGTTCTGGAAGAGGATATAGCACTTGCCAATACGGCCCTTGACCTGATCGGTCAGACGCAATTGTGGCTGGGGCTGGCGGGCGAAGTCGAAGGGCAGGGGCGTGACGCCGATGCGCTGGCGTTTCTGCGCGACATCTGGGATTTCCGCAATGTTT
The DNA here is from genome assembly GCA_030625695.1 of Paracoccaceae bacterium. Taxonomy (GTDB): domain Bacteria; phylum Pseudomonadota; class Alphaproteobacteria; order Rhodobacterales; family Rhodobacteraceae; genus NVQY01. The sequence goes on from DAOUQK010000059.1 coordinate 11,087, forward strand.
TGATGCTGGAACTGCCCAATGGTGATTTTGGCCAGACCATCATGCGTCAGTTTTTGTATGATGCGTGGTCCTCGGTGATGCTGGGCCGGTTGATCAAATCCGGCGATCCGCGCATCGCCGAGATTGCCGAGAAGGTAAGCAAAGAGGTAGCGTATCACGTCGAACGCTCAGCCGATACGGTGGTCGGGCTTGGCGACGGTACGAGCGAAAGCCACGCACGCATGCAAGCGGCGCTGGACTATCTTTATCCTTACGTCGGCGAGATGTTTCTGAGTGATGCGACCGACGCAGCGATGGTTTCGGCGGGCCTCGGCCCCGACCCGGCCAGCTTGCGTGACGAATATGACCTGTTGGTTGGCAAGGTTCTGGACAAGGCGACGCTGACGTTGCCTGATGGCAGTTATACCCACAAAGGTGGGCGAACCGGGGCGATGCATACCGAACATCTGGGCCATTTGCTAACCTCGATGCAGTGGTTGCAGCGCGCCTATCCGAATTCGCAATGGTAATGAGCGACGCCACTCCGGATCAGATTGTCCGACCAGACGAAAGTCTGATTTGGGCGTGGCTAGATGACGTGCCAGACCCGGAAATTCCGGTGATTTCACTGGTTGATCTGGGTATCATTCGCGGTGTGGAATGGCAGGATGATACCTTGGTCGTTGCCGTCACCCCGACCTATTCCGGCTGCCCCGCCACCGCGATTATCAACCTTGATATCGAAACTGCCCTGCGCGGCCATGGCATTGAGAAACTGGAATTGAAACGCCAGCTTTCCCCAGCCTGGACCACTGATTGGCTGTCCGACAAGGGCCGCGCTGCGTTGGAGGAATACGGCATTGCGCCGCCACAACCGGCGGGTGGGCCAAAGCGATGTCCGCAATGTCAGGGCGAAAATCTGGAGCGGCTTAGCCAGTTTGGCTCGACTCCGTGCAAGGCACAGTGGCGTTGCCGCGACTGCCTGGAACCGTTTGACTATTTCAAATGCATCTAGGGCGTATTGCGTTTGATCAAATTCATGCATTCATATGGTCGGGCGAGGCAGGGTTTGGTTTTCAAACACGTTCGACCTGCCATATGAATTCAATTTAACGCAACACGCTCAAACCTGAAGGAGCCGCGATATGGCGCGCTTTCATGACCTAACCGTCACCGACATCCACAAAACCATCCGCGAAGCGGTGGTTGTCACGCTTGAACCGGTCAATGGTGCTGCGGATGTGTTTGACTTTACCCAAGGCCAGTACCTGACGTTCCGGCGCGACTTTGACGGCGAAGAACTGCGTCGTTCTTATTCGATCTGTGCAGGCCTGGATGAAGGCATCCTACAGGTTGGCATCAAGCGGGTCGAAGGGGGCGCGTTTTCCACCTTTGCCAATCAAGACCTGAAAGTTGGCGATACATTGCAGGCGATGCCGCCGATGGGCCGGTTCTTTACCGAACTGGATGCAGGAACTGCCAAGCAATACCTTGGTTTTGCCGGCGGGTCCGGCATCACTCCGGTCTTGTCGATTCTGAAAACCACATTGGCGCGCGAACCGGAGTCCACGTTCACCTTGGTTTACGCCAACAAAGGTGTGGCGACGATTATGTTCCGAGAGGAGCTGGAAGACCTCAAGAACACCTATATGGGCCGGTTTAACGTGATCCATGTGCTTGAGACGGACGCGCAGGAAATTGACCTGTTCACCGGGCTGGTCAGTCAGGAAAAATGCAGCGAGCTGTTCAAAGGTTGGATCGACATTGCCCACGTGGACACCGCGTTCATTTGCGGTCCCGAACCAATGATGTTGGGTATTGCCGCTGCTTTGCGGGCACATGGGCTGGACGATTCGCAGATCAAGTTCGAACTGTTTGCCAGTGGTCAGCCGGGGCGGGCCAGACAAAAGGCAAAGACTGCGGGCACAGGCACGGCGGCCAACCAAACAACTGCGGTGATCAAACTGGACGGGGCCAGTCAGACGGTTACCATGTCCAAGGATGTCTCGATCCTTGAAGCGGCCCTGGCCAACACCATGGACGCGCCATTCGCCTGCAAGGCCGGTGTCTGTTCGACCTGCCGGTGCCGGGTTGTTGAAGGCGAAGTGGATATGGTCGCCAATCACGCGCTTGAGGACTACGAAGTGGAAAAAGGTTATGTGCTGTCGTGCCAGTCTTATCCGCTGACTGACCGCGTTGTCATTGACTACGACCAGTAGCGAGGGAATGAAAATGACCGAAGACATGAGCATTGAAGATTATCTGGCCGCGGGTGGTGTTCTAAGCAATCCCACCAATGTGCCGCCGCGCTATCGCGCTGAGTTGATGAAGCTGATGGCCACCTTTGTTGACAGCGAATTGGCCGGAGCGGCCGGGTTTGCCGATATCATCAATCAGGGGCCGGGCATCAAGGAACGTATTGCTGCGGCGCGTATCGTGCTGGAAAAGACCGACCACGCTGACAAGGTGCTGGCGATCATGGGTGATTTTGGTGCCGATACCGCGCGTTATGCCAACCATCACCCGTGGACCGCGCGACTGGACCGCGATGCTGACATCGGGGCCAGCCGGTCGGATCATGACATGCGTTTGGCGGTGTTCAACTATCCGCTGCAGGGTTGGGGTGATGCGGTGGTGATGAACCTGCTGATGGGCCGGGCGGTTGCGGTGCAACTGGCCGAGTTTTCC